>JAIOPW010000043.1 GCA_021413665.1 Rhodocyclales bacterium
CCGGACACCAGTCCTCGCGGTCTTGGCCTGCCGGGCGAGGACGACGCCTACGACTTCGGCAGCGGCGCGGGCTTCTACGTGGACGCCACGCAAGCGCCCTGGTCGCAGAACTACCGCATGTATTCCTACATCACGCAGGAATTGCCCTGGCTGATTGCCGCCAATTTTCCCGTCGATCCAGCGCGGGCCGGCATCTTTGGCCACTCCATGGGCGGTCACGGCGCGCTTGTGCTGGCCCTGAGGAATCCCAAGAGCTACAAGTCCGTATCGGCCTTTGCGCCGATTTCTTCGCCCATGCGCTGTCCCTGGGGCGAGAAAGCGCTAAGCGGCTATCTCGGACCGGATCGCAATGCGTGGAGGGAATATGACGCCACGGCCTTGATTGAATCACGCGGCTGGAAGGGGCCGCCGCTGCGGGTCGACCAGGGTACCAAGGACCAGTTTCTCGAAACCCAGCTCAAGCCGGAACTTCTGCGCGAAGCCTGCCAGCGCGCTGGCGTGCCCCTGGAACTGCGCCTGCGCGAGGGCTACGACCACAGCTACTATTTCATTGCCAGCTTCGTCGAGGAGCATCTGCGCTTTCACGCGGGGAATTTGCTGAATGGCAGGGCCACCCTCGGCGCCAAAACGCGAACGGTCATCGCCTGACCATTGGACAGATGCAGGCAAGGCCCGGCGCCGGGAGAATTGACGCCAGGCCCTTTCTGTCCGCGGTTTACGCCGCGGCCCTGCTCTTGGCAACGTGGGTCGAGATCGCATCCATCAAGGGCGGTGACAGGCAGTCATAGGGTTCCAGGCCCAACTGTTTCAGGCGCGCCCGAATCGCCGGCATCTGCGCCGGATCGGTACCTGTTTCGATGATGGAAGAAACAAACGCGGCGAACTCCGGTGGTGACCAACCCCGAATTTCCGAGAGTTCGGTATGCACGAAGTCCAGACCGTAAAACGGATGGGCCTTGTTCTCGATGCGACCGAACATATGCACGCCACAGCCGATGCAGGCATGGCGCTGAATTGCCGCATTGGGATCGACGATCTTCAACTTCTCTTCGTGGGCGGTGACCTTGACTTTGTCGCGCGAGACGACTGCGACCTGTGAGAACAAGGCTCCCTTCGGCTTCCAGCACTTGCTGCAGCCGCAAGCATGGTTGTGCGCGGTCTGCGCGCTGATCGTCACTTCGACACGATCCGAGGGACACTTGCAGCGCAGAACTCCCCCTTCAAAACCCGGCAGCGCCGACAGTATCCCGGCATCTATCGACGGGTGAATCAATACAGTATTGCTCATGAATCGTTTCCTCCTCCCCTATGGGGATGCGGTGGCCGAAGGGCTTTCGCCCCAGGACATTCGTGTGCCATCCATCGGGAACAAGATGCAGTGTCCCCCTCCTTGCGCTGCGGCGCCGAAAGCGGTGCTTTCCGGTCGTGACAAGTGCAATTGATGCATCCACTTGCTTAGCGGAAAATAAACCGGCTGACGTGGTGGGGCAATCAGGATGAATACCTAGAGAGATGAAGGTTGTTCCTGACCGGTGTGGATTCAAATTCTGTTGCTGGGTGGGCGGGAGAAGCCTTGCGAGCAACATGGTAAGCTCTCCTCTCCCTGCGGCTTCCTTCCCGGTTTCATTCCACGCCCATGTCCGGCAATACCTTCGGCTCCCTGTTCTGCGTCACCTCGTTCGGTGAATCCCACGGCCCCGCGATCGGTTGCGTGGTCGACGGCTGTCCGCCGGGCCTTGAGATTTCTGCCGCCGACATCCAGGCCGAACTCGACCGGCGCAAGCCCGGAACATCGCGCCACGTCACCCAGCGCCGCGAATCGGACACGGTCGAGATTCTTTCGGGTGTGTTCGAGGGGCGCACCACCGGCGCGCCGATCGGCCTGCTGATCCGCAACGAGGACCAGCGCAGCAAGGATTACGGCAACATCGCCGAAACCTTCCGCCCGGGGCATGCCGACTACACCTACTGGCAGAAGTACGGAATACGCGACCACCGTGGCGGCGGTCGGTCGTCGGCGCGCGAGACGGCGGTGCGCGTCGCCGCCGGCGCCATCGCGCGGAAGTGGCTGCGCCAGCGCTACGGGGTGACGGTGCGCGGCTGGATGAGCCGGCTGGGGAACATCGCGATTCCCTGGCAGGACGAGGCGGCGATCGATGCCAACCCTTTCTTTGCGCCCAACGCCACGATCGTTGCGCAACTCGAAGAGTACATGGACGCCCTGCGCAAGTCGGGTGATTCCGTGGGCGCCGAAGTCACGGTGGTGGCGCGCGGCGTGCCGGTGGGCTGGGGCGATCCGGTTTACGACCGGCTCGATGCCGACATTGCCTACGCCATGATGGGCATCAATGCCGTCAAGGGCGTGGAGATCGGCGCCGGCTTTGCGTCGGTGGCGCAAAAAGGCAGCGAGCATGGAGACGAGCTGACGCCGGAAGGTTTCCTTGGCAACAATGCGGGTGGAATACTGGGCGGCATTTCCACCGGGCAGGATGTGGTGGTCAGGATGGCGGTCAAGCCGACCTCGAGCATTCGCCTGCCGCGTCGTACCATTAATCTTGCGGGCGCGCCGGCGGTGATCGAAACCCATGGCCGTCATGATCCCTGTGTCGGCATTCGCGCTACGCCCATTGCCGAGGCCATGCTGGCGCTGGTGCTGATCGATGCGGCCCTGCATCATCGGGCCCAGTGCGCCGATGTCGAGTGCCGGACGCCTGCGATTCCGGGCAAGGCCCCGGGCGTTGCCTGATAGAATTTGCCGGAAATTTCCAATAACGCGATATACAGGGTAGGAAGCCATGCACGTCGATCACCACGATATTTACAACGAATTCCCCGATATGCGAGACGCCATCGATGCCTTGAAGGCTGGCGGTGGTTACATTGGCAGTCTGTTCGGACGCTACAACCGTCTGACCGGCAAGGTCGAAGACCTTGAGGAGCACGACATGCCGGTCGCGGATTTCACTCTTGAAGACATGAAGAAGGCACGGGTCAAGCTAAAGGACGAGATATACCACTTGCTGCAGGCCTTCCGGGTCGGCCAGAAATACAAAGCTTGATCTTCCCGCACGGCCGCCTGGCCGTCTGGTATTTCTGGTACTTCGCGTTCATCGGCGCCTTTCTGCCGTACTTCGCGCTCTATCTGCAATCCATCGGGCTTTCTGCCGGACGCATCGCGGTGCTGATGTCGCTCGGGCAACTGATGCGGCTGCTGGCTCCGCTGCTTTGGAGTTGGCTGGCCGACAGCGGCGGCCGTCGCGTGCGAATTGTCGTCGCTTCCACGGCTGCGGCGCTGGCGAGTTTCTCGGTGGTGTTCCTGACCCAGGATTTCGTCGGCCTGCTGATCGGAATGGCAGTCCTTCACTTCTTCTGGAGCGCATCGCTGCCGCTGGTCGAAGCGCTCACGCTGGGACACCTTGCGGCCAATCCGGAACGCTATGGGCGTATCCGGCTCTGGGGATCAATCGGCTTCATCGTGACGGTGATGGGCGTCGGCCTGCTGCTGGACGTGGCGCCGATTCGTTCCCAGCTCTGGGTGAGTTGGGTCTTGCTGCTCGGAACCTTGCTCAGCGCTTTGACGCTGACCGAAGTGAAAGGCCATGCCGGTCAGGTCGCCGGTCCGATTCTCGATGTGCTGCGCCAGCGCAAGGTGGTGTTCCTGCTTGCCGCCGGCTTGTTCATGACCGCGGCGCACGGCGCGCTTTACGTCTTTTATTCCATCCATTTGGTGGCGCAGGGTTATGGCAAGGCCCTTGTGGGTTTGCTTTGGACCCTGGGCGTGGTGGCCGAAATCGTCGTGTTCCTGCTGATGCCGCGGATTTCGCTGCGGGTATCAATGCGCGCGATCCTGCTGG
>JAIOPW010000044.1 GCA_021413665.1 Rhodocyclales bacterium
GCATGGCCTGGCTATCGCTGGCGGTCGACGAGTTGCTGGTCTCGGTGCGCATCCCGCTCCGCGAAGGCTGGGTCAGCGCCTACGAGAAAATGCAGGTGCGCGGTGCCATCGATTTCCCGTTGACCGGCGTCGCCGTCGCGCTGCGACGCGAAGGCGACCTGATCGCCGATATGCGCCTCGCCTGCACCGGCGTTTCCTCGCGTCCGGAACTGATCGCCGGCCTCGAAGCATTGGCCGGCAAGCGCTGCGACGATGCCGCGCTGGCGCTGGTCGAGAAGCAGATCAAGCGCGGCACCCAGCCGATGGAAACCACGGTGATCAACGTCTCCTACCGGCGTCGCGTCACTCCGGTGCTGGCCAAGCGGGTGCTGCGGCGGCTCTGGGAAGCGGCGGCCTGATTTCCCGCCCGAAGGGCTTCAGCCCTTTGCGTTGGGGAAGAACAACGGCTCGCCGTTGATCTTGTAGGCGGCAATGGCCTTCTGGCCCTCGGGCGAGACGACCCAATCGATGAACTTCTGGCCGTCGGCCTGCTTGACGGTCGGCCAGGATGTAGGCGTTCATCGACGCGGCGGTGTTCAGCGCCGGTCCCATGCCGGAGCCGGTGTCGCGGTACCAGGTGCCTTTCCTGGCCTCGAGGTCGATGCCGGCGGCCTTCCAGTAGCGCAGTTCGGCGGCGTGGGTGCCGCTCTTGTCGCCGCGCGAGACGAAGGGAGCCTTGGTGGCCTCGATCCGGCGCAGGCCCTCGAGGATGTCCTTGCCCGTCGCCTTGGCCGGGTCGGTTTTGGGGCCGACGACGACGAAGTCGTTGTACATCACTTCCTGGCGCTTGACGCCGAAGCCTTCGGCGACGAATTTTTCCTCAGCGGCCTTGTCATGGACGAAGACCACGTCGGCATCGCCGCGCCGTGCCACGTCCAGCGCCTGGCCGGTGCCGAGGGCGACGACGCGCACCTTGATGCCGCTGGCCTTTTCGAAGGCCGGCAGCAGGTGGCCGAAAAGCCCCGACTGCTCGGTCGAGGTGGTCGAGGAGACGGTGATGAAGCGCTCCTGGGCATGCGTCATGGCGGCGGCTACCAGGCCGGCGGCAACAAGGGCGGAACAGACGAGGCGGCGGCTGATCATGGGGTTTCGTCCTGAAGAAAACGTTGCGCCGCTTCGGATCGCGGCCCGCTGAAAAATTCCCCGACCGGCGTCTGTTCGATGACGCGGCCGCGGTCGATGAATACGATGTCCTCGGCCAGGCGCTTCGCCTGGCCGAGGTTGTGGGTGGTCATCAGGATGCGCGTACCGCCGGCGGCGATCTCGCCGATGATGCGTTCGACTTCGCGGCTGCTGGCCGGGTCGAGGCTGGCGGTGGGTTCGTCGAGGATCAGCAGTTCGGGTTCCAGGGCCCAGACGCGGGCCAGCGCCACGCGCTGCTGCTCTCCACCGGAGAGCAGGCGTGCCGGCCGGGTCGCCAGGTGTTCGAGGCCGACACGGGCCAGCGCCGCACACGCCAGGCCTTCGCTTTCGCAGGCGGCATGACCCTTGAGCCGCAGCCCGTAAATCACGTTGGCTAGCGCCGTGGTCCGCAGCATCACCGGGCGCTGGAAAACCATGGCCTGCGACAGCATCCGATGCCAGCGCAATTCTCCGGCGCTGGGATGCAGCAGGCCGTGGATCAGGCGCAGCAGGGTGCTCTTGCCGGCGCCGTTGGGGCCGAGCACCACGGTGCGTTGCGCCGCCAGCGGCAGCGAGACGTCCTCGACGATGCGCGTGCCGCCCTCGGTCAGGCACAGCTTCTCCAGTGTGAGCCAAGCGTTCATGCGACCCCCGATCCACGGCAGGCTTTGCACAGCCTGCCGGTTCGGCCGGCACGGAGCAGTGCTCCGCGAAACCCCGGCCTCACCCCCACTTCCTTTCCGCCCAGCCGCGCACGCCGTAGGCGACGGCGTTGATCGCCAGCACCACGGTGATCAGGATGAAGCCCAGTGCCAGCGCCAGCGGTAGATCGCCCTTGCTGGTTTCGAGGGCGATGGTGGTGGTCATCACGCGCGTCACGCCGTCGATGTTGCCGCCGACGATCATCACCGCGCCGACCTCGGCAATGGCCCGGCCGAAGCCGGCCAGCGCCGCGGTCGATAGCGAGAAGCGGCCGTCCCAGAGCAGGGTGGCACCGGCGCGGACGCGGGCGATATTCGCTCCAGGCGTCGGCCACCACCTGCCGCGTCAGCGCGGCGACGATGGGCGTGACCAGGATGGCCTGGGCGATGATCATCGCGGTGGGCGAGAACAGCAAGCCGAAGGAGCCGAGCGGGCCGGCGCGCGACAACAGCAGGTAGACCAGCAGGCCGACCACCACCGGCGGCAGGCCCATGAGGCCGTTGAACAGCACGATCAGCGGGCGCCGTCCGGGGAAGCGGCCGACCGCCAGCAGGGCGCCGACCGGCATGCCGACGATGCAGGCGATCAGCGTCGCGGCGAGGCTGACGCGCAGGCTGAGCAGGACAATCCCTGCCAGTCGCGCGTCGGCACCGGTAACGAGTTGCCAGGCCGTGACCAGCGGTTCGTTGAATTCGTGCATGAAGGGGACGATCTATGCAGCGTGTTACATATGGGCCCACAAGGGTAAGCTAGGAAAACAAAGGACCATATATGTCGTCTTCTGCAACAACATCGAAGGATTTGGCTTCCGTGCTGCCGCGCTTGCGCTGGGCATGGGATTTCGGGCCGCTGCTGGGCGACGTCGATACCGGCCGCCTGCTGGCATTGCTCACGGCTGTCGCGGAAGAGGGCGCGCTGGGCAATGCGGCGAAACGGGCCGGGATGTCCTATCGCTCGGCCTGGGGCCTGTTGCGCGCCTGCGAGCAGGCGCTGGGGGCTCCCCTGGTGGTGATGGAGCGTGGTCGTGGTACGCAGCTCACCGATTTCGGGGCCTCGCTGGTGCAGCTCGACGCCACGGCGCGGGTTGCCCTGGAGGCCGTGCACGCGCCCTGGCAGCGCCGGCTCGAGGAGCTGCTGGCGCCGGTGGTGCGCGCCGTGCCGGAGCGCCTGCGGCTGGCGGCAAGCCACGACCTGGCGCTGGCCGACTGGGTGGAACATGGTCGCCGCATCCGCTTCGACCTGTTCTGGCGTGGTAGCGAGGAGGCTCTGGCGGAGTTGGCGCGCGACGAGTGCGATGTCGCCGGCTTCCATGTGCCGGAGTCCTGGACGCCGGCGCAGATGTCGAGCTGGCTGGCGCGCTGGCTCAAGCCCGGGCTGCATGTCTGCCTGCCGCTGATGCGCCGCAGCCAGGGCCTGATCGTGGCGCGCGGCAATCCGCATCGTTTGCAGACGCTGGCCGATGCTCCAAAACGCGGCTTGCGCATGGTCAATCGCCAGCGCGGCTCGGGCACGCGCAGCATGATCGACCAGTTGCTGGCGGCCAACGGCTTGCGCCCCGAGAGCATCGACGGTTATGCCCACGAGGAGTTCACCCACGAGGCGATCGCCGCGACGATAGCCGCCGGGCAGGCCGACGTCGGCCTCGGCATCGAGGCCGCGGCGGCGCGCTACGACCTCGGCTTCGTTCCGGTAGTCTGGGAGCGCTACGGTTTCGCCATGCTCGCGACGACGGCCGCCAGTCCGGAAGCGAAGCAGTTCATGGCGCGCCTGCACGGCAACACCTTCCGCCAGCGCCTGCTCGCCATGCCAGGCTATGAGCCGCTGCCGGCCCGAGCGCCGGGCGGCTGGTCGGACTTCCTGGCTTAGTACTCGACCGCGAACTCAGTTGCCTGCCAGATCGCCCGCTTGGCGTCGAGTTCGGTGGCGACATCGGCGCCGCCGACCAGCGTGTATTCGATCCCGGCGGCTTCAAGCCCGGCCACCAGTTCGCGCCGTGGCTCCTGTCCGGCGCAGATGACGATGGTATCGACATCGAGCACGCCGGGTTTGCCGTCGACCGCTATGTGCAGGACGGCGTCGTCGATCTTCAGGTACTCGACGCCACCCTGCATATGCACGCCGCGCTTCTGCAACAGCAGGCGGCGCGCCCAGCCGGTGGTTTTGGCCAGGCCGTCACCGACCTTGCTGGTCTTTCTCTGCAGCAGCCAGACTTCGCGCGGTGAAGCGGGCATCTGCGGCGCGGTGAGGCCGCCGCGCTTGTCGGAGTATTCGGGATCGATGCCCCACTCCTTGCGGTAGGCGGCGATCGGGTCGCCGCCGTCGCCGGCATGGGTCAGGAATTCCGCGACGTCGAAGCCGATGCCACCGGCACCGACGATCGCCACCTTCTTGCCGGCCTGCTTGCGGCCTTCGAGCAGGTCGATGTAGCTCGTCACCTTGGTATGGTCGATGCCGGGAATGGCCGGCGTGCGCGGCACGATGCCGGTGGCGACGACGACGTGGTCGTAGCCCTGAAAGTCGGCGCTGGCGACACGGCGATTGAGCTGGACGTCGACCTTCAGTTCCCTCAGACGGGTCGCGAAGTAGCGCAGGGTTTCAGCGAACTCCTCCTTGCCCGGAATGCGGCGCGCGAGGTTGAACTGGCCGCCGATTTCCGCGGCGGAATCGAACAGGCCGACCTTGTGCCCGCGCTCGGCCAGTTGTGTTGCGGCGGCAAGCCCGGCCGGGCCGGCGCCGACCACGGCGACCTTCTTCGGCGCGGCGGCGGCTTCGACCGTGACGTCGAG
>JAIOPW010000518.1 GCA_021413665.1 Rhodocyclales bacterium
CCAGAGGGCCGACGAGTACCAGGTGTCGAGCACATCGGGATCGCGTTCCAGCCCACCCGTGTAGCCGTCTCGCCTGGCCTGGGCGTAGGCTTCGGCCTCGTCGTGGGCGACATAGAAGCGGCCGTCGTCCGAATACCAGGCGGGGATCTGGTGGCCCCACCAGAGCTGGCGCGAGATGCACCAGTCCTGGATGTTGTTGAGCCACTGGTTGTAGGTATTGACCCAGTTCTCGGGGACGAAACGGATCTCGCCCGAAGCGACGCATTCCAGCGCCTTGCCGGCGATGCTGGTGCCGTCGGCGCCAGGCTTGGTCATGGCGACGAACCACTGGTCGGTCAGCATGGGTTCGATGATGACGCCGGTACGGTCGCCGCGCGGCACCACCAGCTTGTGCGGCTTGACGCTATCCAGCAGACCCTGGGCTTCGAGGTCGGCGACCACGGCCTTGCGCGCTTCGAAGCGATCCATGCCGCGGTACTTCTCCGGGCCGTGCTCGTTGATGCGGGCGTCGAGCGTGAGGATGCCGATCGGTGTGAAGCCGTGGCGATGGCCGACCTGCCAGTCGTTGAAGTCGTGGGCCGGGGTGACCTTGACCACGCCGGTACCGAATTCCTTGTCCACGTAGGCGTCGGCGATGACCGGGATCTCGCGGTCGCACAGGGGCAGCACGACATGCCTGCCGACCAGGTGGGCGTAACGTTCGTCCTCAGGATGCACCATCAGGGCGACGTCGCCGAGCATGGTTTCGGGGCGCGTGGTGGCGACCGTCAGTGAACCGGAGCCATCGGCCAGCGGATAGCGGATATGCCATAGCGAGCCGTCCTCTTCCTCGCTGACAACCTCGAGGTCGGACACGGCCGTAAGCAGCTTCGGGTCCCAGTTGACCAGGCGCTTGCCGCGATAGATCAGGCCCTCGTTGTAGAGGCGAACGAAGGTCTCGGTGACGATTTTCGACAGCCCGGCGTCCATCGTGAAGCGCTCGCGCGACCAGTCGGGCGATGTCCCCAGGCGGCGCATCTGCTTGGTGATGGTGTTGCCCGAGTATTCCTTCCACTCCCAGACCTTGTCCAGGAACTTTTCGCGGCCGAGGTCGTGGCGCGAGATGCCCTGGCCGTCGAGTTGGCGCTCGACCACGATCTGCGTCGCGATCCCGGCGTGGTCGGTGCCCGGCTGCCAAAGTGTGTTGTCGCCGCGCATGCGGTGGTAGCGCGTCAGCGAATCCATGATGGCCTGGTTGAAGCCGTGACCCATGTGCAGCGTGCCGGTGACGTTCGGCGGCGGCAGCAGGATGCAGAAATTGTCGGTCTTGGCGGTGTCGAGCCCGGCGGCGAAGTAGCCGCGCGACTCCCAGATCGGATACCAGCGCCGCTCGATTTCGGCAGGTTCGAAGCTCTTGGCGAGTTCCATAGGTCTTGCGAGGTGCTGAAAAGGGGCGATTTTAGCGGAAGGCGCGGCCGCAGCCGCTGTAAATCTGCGGCTGTCCGGGGTTTGGGCTATCATTGCCGCCTCCCGAAGCATGCCCTCGATGGTTCCCGCCCTTTTTCCATGATTCGCAAGTTCCTGCGCCGCGTGTTTCGCCGCGGCGAATCCCCGTCATCCATTGCGCCCGCCACGATTCCCGTGGCTCGCCATGGCATTCGTCGCGACCATGTTTCGATCGGCGCGCGCCGCACTTGCGAAACCCTACAGCAGGCGGGGCACAAGGCCTATATCGTCGGTGGCGCCGTGCGCGACCTGATCGCCGGTATCGACCCCAAGGACTACGACATCGCCACCGATGCCACGCCGGAGCAGGTGCGCGCGCTGTTTCGTCGCGCCCGCATCATCGGCCGCCGCTTCCAGATCGTGCACGTAATGCAGGGTGGTGAGACTCTGGAGGTGTCCACCTTTCGCGCCGCCCACGACGCCCATACGGTCAAGGATGAGCACGGCCGGGTGCTGCGCGACAACGTCTTCGGCTCGATCGCCGAAGATGCGGCGCGGCGCGACTTCACGGTGAACGCGCTTTACTACGATCCGTCCTCCGAGACGGTGATCGACTATCACCATGGCGTGGCCGATCTGAAGCAGAAGACGCTGCGCATGATCGGCGAGCCCAAAGTGCGCTA
>JAIOPW010000561.1 GCA_021413665.1 Rhodocyclales bacterium
ATGTCATTCTCCTTTTCCATTCCGGACAATCGATCAGGCACGGACCTTGAAGGACGCCGCGTACTTCTTCGGATCCTTGCCGTCCCACACCACGCCGTCGATCAGCTTGTGCGAACGCATGTCGCTCTTCGGCAGCGCGACACCGGCCGCGGTGGCCGCCTGCTTGTAGATGTCGATGCGATTGACCTGCTTCGCCACGGCCAGGTAATCGGGGTCGTCCTTGATCAGGCCCCAGCGCTTGTGCTGGGTCATGAACCACATGGCATCCGACAGGTAGGGGAAAGTGACGTTGCCGTCGTTGAAGAATTTCATCGCATTCTTGTCGTCCCAGGTCTTGCCCAGGCCATTGCTGTAGCGGCCGAGCATGCGGGCGACGATCACGTCGGCGTCGGTATTGACGTAGGCCTTGCTCGCCACGGTATCGGCGGTCTTCTGCTTGTTGGCCAGCGAGGCGTCGATCCACCTGCCGGCATCGATGATGGCCGCGGTCATGGCCCGCGCCGTGTTGGGATTTTTGGCCGTCCACTCTGCCGTGGTGCCGAGTACCTTCTCCGGATGGTCGACCCAGATGTCCTGAGTCGTCACCGCGGTGAAGCCGATGTTGTCCACGATGGCGCGATTGTTCCAGGGCTCGCCGACGCAGTAGCCATCCATGTTGCCGACGCGCATGTTGGCCACCATCTGCGGCGGCGGCACGGTGATGTTCTTGACATCCTTGAACGGGTTGATGCCATGCGCCGCCAGCCAGTAGTAGAGCCACATGGCGTGGGTGCCGGTGGGAAAGGTCTGGGCGAAGGTGTAGTCGCGCTCCTTCTTCGCGATCAGCGCGGCGAGGCTGGCGCCGTCGGTGGCACCCTTGGCCTTGAGCTGGTTCGACAGCGTGATGGCCTGGCCGTTCTGGTTCAGGGTCATCAGCACGTTCATGTCTTTCTTCGGCCCGCCGATGCCGAGCTGCACGCCATAGACCAGGCCGTAGAGCACGTGGGCGGCGTCGAGTTCGCCGTTCACCAGCTTGTCGCGCACGCTGGCCCAGGAGGCTTCCTTGGTCGGGATGATCTTGATGCCGTACTTTTCGTCGAACTTGTTCACCGCCGCCATGACCACCGAAGAGCAGTCGGTGAGCGGGATGAAACCGATGCGCACTTCCTTCTTCTCCGGCGCATCGGACCCGGCTGCCAAAGCACCGCTTCTTGCTCCGGGCGGCACCAGACTCATGAGCGCCGCTCCGCCCGCAACCTGCAGAAAGTCGCGCCGCGAAGGTCCGCTGCCGGCAGGGGAAGGAAGCTCGGCGGTGCAGGTCGGCACGCTGGTCGCGAGGTCTGTTGAATGCTTGTCTTCATGGCTCATCTCGATCTCCGCTGGAAGCTGATAAACAAAAACGGCACCCGTTTCGCATCCGGAAGATGGACGCGCCACAGACACCGTTGTCATTTGCACCGAACCGCCTTTGGTCCGGTACTCGACTTCTACTTAGCAACCGCTGTGCCACTCCCGCCCAAGATGCCGGGAAGGCCCGTCGATACAGAGATTCAGCTTCGAAAGTCGGCGCTGGCAGGACGGCGGGGAAAGGAGATTGCTGCACCGCAATAGCGCATGTGGCAATTTTGGCGCACCGCAATGGAGCGTCGACGACGGACTTACTGGAGCAGCAGCTTGGCCATCTCCACCAGGTCGCCGGCGATCTTGCCGATCGGCTGCGCCCGCTCCATCGCCAGCTTGCGCAGGGCCGCATAAGCCTGATCCTCGTCGAGGCCGCGCGTCTTCATCAGGATGCCCTTGGCCTTCTCGACAATCTTGCGTTCGGACAGCTTGCGTGTCGCCACGGCCAGTTCCCGCTTGAGCGCCTGGTGCTCCTCGAAGCGCGCGATGGCCACGTCCACGATCGGCTTCAGCCGCGCCAAGTCGAGGTTGTCAACGATATAGGCCGAGACGCCGGCCTTGAAGGCAGCGCGCATCACCTCGGTGTCGCTCTCCTGGGTCAGCAGGATCACCGGGCGCGGCATGTCGCGATTCATCACCGCCAGGTTTTCCAGCGTGTCGCGCGAGGGCGACTCGGTCTCGATCAGGATCACGTCGGGCTTGATCGACTCGATCTGCGCCGTCAGGTCGAGCGCGGAAGGGAGCACGGCAGCCACCTGGTGACCGGCCATGGCCAGCCCGGCGCAGAGTTCGCCGGCGCGGGCGCGGGATTCGTCGATGATGAGGATTCGCAGCATGAAAGTCCTGCACGCAAGACCCGTGCCGCTGCCGAAAAACAACCGGCGCCCCCGCGCCGTAGCCGATTCTTCGGGCTTAACCCGTACTCCAGCCGCGCGGCCGCTTCATGCCGGCGATCTTGCAGGCCTGCTTGACGTAACCGTAGGGAAACAGTTCGAAAACCAGGTTGCGCGAGCCGCCAATGCGTTCCGTCAGGTGGCGGGTGACGAAGCGCACGTCGGGAATGTCCTGGTTCTCCTGGTAGAAATCGCGCATGAAATGGATCGCCACCCAGTGGGCGTCACCCAGTTCGATGTTTTCCTGCAAGGCCATGACCCGCGCCAGCTTCTCGCTCCAGTCGGCGGGATCGATCAGGTAGCCCTCGTCGTCGATGGCCGGGAATTCCTCCGATACACCCATTGAGCACCTCCTTGAATGAAGCCGCGAAATTGAAGCCGATGCGATAATACATCATGCCGTGATACACGCGCAACATGGTGGAGTTTCTTTCGACGCGACGCCGGGATGCCGCCACTCGCCCGCCGCCGGGCGCCGACGCACATAAGGACTTGGTGATTTCCGGCCTAAGTGCGATGTCGCACAGACCTTCCGGATCCGTGCGCCTAGCCTCGCGTCGGGTCCGGCAGCGGCTGCAAGGAGAAGGCGCCGCCGCATGCGCCGGCCATTCCAGCCACAGCCACAATCAATGAGGAGCGCCCAATGTCCAGTGTCGGTTATCACGAGCCTATCGAGGAACTTTCCGCCGAAACACGCGATATGCACCGTGCCGTCGTTTCCCTGATGGAAGAACTCGAAGCGGTTGACTGGTACAACCAGCGTGCGGATGCCTGCGTCGACCCGGCGCTGCGGGCGATCCTGGTTCATAACCGGGACGAGGAGAAGGAGCATGCCGCCATGTTGATGGAGTGGATCAGACGCAAGGATCCGCGGTTTTCGGGCCAAATGAAGGACTACTTGTTCACCGAGACTTCCATCGCCCACGAATGAGGCATTGGTATCCGGCGCCGTCGTGTTCGCTACCGCACGGATGCGCCTCGGCAAGGCGACCAAAATGCGCACACAGCCGTTCTGCCAGCCTGGGGATGTCCCGCAGCGCTGGCGGCAAGGCACTTCCGGAGGAGCACCAAAATGCCCAACAGGATCATTCTCGGATTGTTCGCCCTCGCGGCCTTCCTGCCGCTGCCGTTCGCGGCGAACCAGGCACATGCGCAGAGCTTCACCAGTTCAGTTGCAGCACCGCGCATCGACGGCTTCGATGTCCAGCCGGTGTTGAAGGCGGCTCCGGGCAACGAACTGTTCTTCACCCTCTATGGCAGTCCCGGCGCCACCGTCGCGGTGGCGATCGCCGGCGCGACCGGAGGCGTCGTGCTGACGGAGACCGAGGCCGGCGTCTACGAAGGCAGCTACACCATCCGCAAGCGCGACAAGGTCACCGCCCGGAGTACCGCGACCG
>JAIOPW010000528.1 GCA_021413665.1 Rhodocyclales bacterium
GCCAGCGCCGACTCCCGAGCCGCATTCGCCGCAGCGCCACGCCCAGCACCAGCAGGCGACCGAGGACAAACTGCAGGGCCAGGCCAGCCCCGCCGGGCAGCACATCTCGATTGACGACTTCAGCAAGGTCGACCTGCGCATCGCCCGCATCGCCGACGCGCAGCACGTCGAGGGTGCCGACAAGCTGATCCGCCTGACGCTCGATCTGGGCGACGGCGGCACGCGCAATGTCTTTGCCGGCATCAAGTCGGCCTACGATCCGGCGCAACTGGTCGGCCGCCTGACGGTGATGGTGGCTAACCTCGCGCCACGCAAAATGAAGTTCGGCATGTCCGAAGGCATGGTGCTGGCCGCCTCGGACATCGACGGCAAGTCGCCCGGCCTGTTCCTGCTCTCGCCCGACAGCGGCGCGCAACCCGGAATGAAAGTGAAGTAATGGCAGTCCGCCGGCTGGTCATCACCGGCCTGGTGCAGGGCGTCGGATTCCGGTACGCGATGCTGGCGCAAGCCCGCCTGCTGGGCATCAACGGCTGGGTACGGAACCGCCGCGACGGCAGCGTCGAGGCGACCATTGCCGGCGACCCTGCGCAGATCAATGAAATGCTGGCCTGGAGCCGCATCGGCCCGGCCGGCGCAGCGGTCGACCATGTCATCGTCGAAACCGCCAGCGGCGACTACACGGACTTTGAATTCCGACCGACCGCTTGAAATCCGGCGCATCACCATTATCTAATCAAGGTTTATCCAACCCACCCGCTCAGGAGTTCCACATGGCCGTACTCGTAGGCAAGCCCGCCCCCGACTTCACCGCAACCGCCGTCTATGGCAACAACGAAATCAAGGACTTCAAGCTGTCCTCCCTGAAGGGCAAGCACGTCGTGCTGTTCTTCTACCCGCTCGACTTCACCTTCGTCTGTCCTTCCGAGCTGATCGCCTTCGACCATCGCCTGGATGAATTCAAGCAGCGCGGCGTCGAAGTGGTCGGCTGCTCGATCGACTCCCAATTCACCCATCTGGCCTGGAAGAATACCCCGGTGAACAACGGTGGCATCGGCCAGGTCGGCTATCCGCTGGTGGCCGACATCAACCACGCCATCTGCCAGGCCTATGACGTCGAAGCCGCCGGCGGCGTGGCGTTCCGCGGCTCCTTCCTGATCGACAAGGCCGGCGTGGTGCAGCACCAGGTGGTCAACAACCTGCCGCTGGGCCGCGACATCGACGAAATGCTGCGCATGGTCGACGCCCTGCAATTCACCGAAGAGCACGGCGAGGTCTGCCCCGCCGGCTGGCAGAAGGGCAAGAAGGGCATGAACGCCTCGACCGAAGGCGTCGCCA
>JAIOPW010000529.1 GCA_021413665.1 Rhodocyclales bacterium
ACGGCGCATGGGCCACACCGCGGTCGCCGCCCGCGACACGCCGGGCTTCATCGTCAACCACGCGGGGCGCGGCTTTGTCACGGAAGCCTTGCGCATCCTCGGCGAGGGCGTCACCGACTTCGCCGCGGTCGACCGCATCATGCGCGAGGCCGCCGGCTTTCGCATGGGGCCCTTCGAACTGATGGATCTCACCGGCCTCGATGTGTCGCAGCCGGTGATGGAATCGATTTACCACCAGTACTATCAGGAACCGCGCTACCGGCCCTCCGCGCTCGCCGCACAACGGCTGGCCGGCGGACTGCTGGGACGCAAGACCGGCCGCGGCTTCTACCGCTACGCCAATGGCGCCGCCGAAGCCATGCCGGAAGCGGGAGCGCCGACGACCCTGCCCGCCCGCGTCTGGATCAGCCAGGCGGCTCCCGAATGGGCCCTGGCGCTACGCGAGATCGCCAGCCGGGCCGGCATCGCCGTGGACACCGGCCCCGTCCCGGGCGAGGCGGCGCTGTGTCTCGTCACGCCGCTGGGTAGCGACGCCAGCAGCGCCTGCGCGACGCAGGGCCTGGATCCGGCGCGCACCGTCGCCATCGACTGCCTGCCGGGAGTCGGCGCCGGCGCCACGGCGCGCCGCACGCTGATGACCACGCCGCTGACCAGCCCGGCAATGCGCGACGCCGCCCACGCCCTGTTCGCCGCCGATGGCAGCGCCGTCAGCGTGATCCACGACAGCGCAGGCTTTGTCGCCCAGCGCATACTCGCCTGCATCGTCAACATCGGCTGCGACATCGCCCAGCAGCGCGTCGCCAGCCCGGCCGACATCGACCGCGCGGTGACGCTCGGCCTGGGCTACCCGAAAGGTCCGCTGGGTATCGGCGATGCGCTGGGCGCCATGAAGGTGCTGAAAATCCTCGAAGCCATGCAGGATTTCTACGGCGACCCGCGCTACCGTCCCAGCCCCTGGCTCAAGCGCCGCGCCCTGCTTGGCGTCTCGCTGCTCACGGACGAAACATGAACGCCGCCGCACCTTCTCCCCTGGCCGCGTTCCGCATGCGCCACGGGCTGCGCGTGCGCTGGGCCGAAGTCGATCCGCAGAATATCGTCTTCAACGGCCACTACCTGACCTGGTTCGACATCGGCATCACCGAATACTGGCGCGCCATCGGTCTGCCCTATCCCGACGGGATTGCCGGTACCGGCGGCGACCTGTTCGCGGTCAGGAGCGTCATCAACTACCACGCCTCGGCGCATTTTGACGAGGTTCTGGAAATCGCCGTACGCGCGGCCAAGCTCGGCAATTCGAGCATGACGTTCGAGATGGGCATCTTCCGCGATGGCGAGCGCCTGGTCAGCGGCGAGATGGTCTACGTCAACGCCGACCCGGCCAGCCGGACCGCGCACCCGCTACCGGACAAACTGCGCAGGGCGATCGACGCCTGGGAAGCCGGCACCGACCGCGGCTGAAAGTCGGCGGCGGCGGCACGGCTATTTCATCACCGACGCGCCCTGGCCATGGAAG
>JAIOPW010000531.1 GCA_021413665.1 Rhodocyclales bacterium
CCAGCCGGAGTGGTTCGCGGCTTCGGTTTCCTTGAGCTTGTCCGCGCCCATGTTGGCGATTACCGCCGCCGAATAATCCATATCCTCGCGCTTGATGTGATTCATCAGCCACGTGACCAGGGTGTTCTGCATGTCGCCGGCGACGATTTCCACGTTTTCGCCCAGCTTGAAGCGCTGCTGGTACTCCGAGACGCGACGGACAAAGAGCTCATGCACCCGCTTGTGTGGCGCCACAAAACGATAGTGGGCCTCTTCCATCATCGATTCCTCAAAGCTGAAGTGGGACAGCGTGTAGTCCACCAGTTCCTCTATCACTTGCGCAATGGCTTCCTTGTCCTGCCGGATGCGCGCTTCATGCAACTGGTTGATGTAGTCGACAATGCGCATGTGCTGCTTGTCGATGATATCGATGCCCACGCTCAGGTCCGGGGTCCAGCTCAACAGTTGCGCCATGTGGATCTCCAATAGCTTTCATGATGTGTAAACATTGCGTTCAGGAGGCGAGCGTATATTGATTTAGATCAAATTTACTCCAGATGGCGTATTTTGTCAGTTAGTACTTTCGATATATTGCCTGAGCATTGAGCAGTCCTCGCTCGAACATTCCTTGCGCGGACCGGCGGCCTATGGCAGAATGCGCGCCTTCTCACGTGGAGTGGTAGTTCAGTTGGTTAGAATACCGGCCTGTCACGCCGGGGGTCGCGGGTTCGAGTCCCGTCCACTCCGCCAACCTATTCAAGCAGGTCGCCGACCCGCACGGGTTCTGCAAACGAATGACGAAACGCCTCGCTTGGCTTACCGCCAAGTGGGGCGTTTCCGCTTCCGGCCGGGGTATCATTCGTCGCAGGCAGCCACCAGGACTCTTTTGTTGAACATTCTCCCCGTTGAACCCGGTACCGTCGGCCCTTGCCCGGTGGCGCCAGACGCCCTGCAAGGCATCAAACGACAGCAGACCAATCCCGCGCGCTGGAATGCCGCCGGCTGGCGGGCGTTCGTCGATGAGCTCCGCGTCGCCGGAGTGGATCTGGTCGAGGGCGCGGTCGCCTGCGGCACCTATGCCACCGATGCCGGCGGCACGGCGTACGGCTTGCCGCACGGCGTCGTGATTGCGCGCGATGCCGGCCAGGTTTCCTCGCTGCTCAAGGCGGCGCAGGCCCATCGGGTGCCGGTGACGGTGCGCGGCGGCGGGCTGACCACCGAAGGCGAGTCGGTGGCGTTCGGCGGGGTGCTGCTCGACATGACCGGCATGAGCCGCGTCGTAAAAATCGATGCGGCCGCGCTGACGGTGCGCACCGAGGCCGGAATTTTCTGGCACGGTCTGGCCGAAGAACTGCGCCGCGAGAATCTGGATTACCTGTCGGCGCCGCTCAACCTCACCTCGTCGGTCGGTGGCACGCTGGGGGTGGGCGGCATCGATGTGAATTCGGCGCGGCTGGGCTGCAGCGCCGACCAGGCCCTGGCTTTGCAGGTCGTGACGCCCACCGGCGACATCGTCGAATGCTCGGACAGCGAGAATGCGGAGCTGTTCCAGCGCGTGATCCTCGGCTATGGACAGTTCGGGATCATCACCGAGGCGACCCTGAAGGTGCGCCCCTACACGCCGCTGCGCATGCACTACTACTACTATTCCTCGCTGCGCACCGCGATCGAGGATCTGCAGATACTCGACCGTGCCGACGCCAGCGATTACTCCGGCATCCTCACCATCATGGATTGTGCGGTGAACTTGCTGGTGGCCTTCGATTCCGATGCGCGCGAGGCCGCGTTTCGCGCCACCTGGGAGTCGCGCCTGCGCGGCTATGGCGAGTTTGGCTTCGCGCTGTGCATGGCCGGGCACTACGCGCTGCGCCCGTGGCGGCTGGGCGAGGCACTGTACCTGTTGCGGCGCAAGCGCGAGGTATTTCCCGAATTTCGCCGCCCCGAGTACATGCGCGACGGCAAGATGCACGACCGCACCGTGGTCTATTCGCGGGCGGTATGGAAATACTGGGGCTCGCGCAACATGGTGATTCCCGACCTGGCGACCAGCGCCGATCGTTTCATCGAGGCGGTGGAGCGCGGCAACGCCGTCTGTCGCAAGTATTTTCGCCGCTACACCCTTTACTGTGTCGGCATCCGGCTTCGGTCCGACCACAAGTCACATTACGAGATGTCCTGCGTTCCGCCCGATGCGGAAGAGTGGGCCTACGGCTGCGAATTTGAACCGATGATCGACGGCCATGTATATAGCCGCGATCATTTTCAGGCCTTCAAGAACGCGATCTACGACATCGGCGTCGACATGGGCGCCAGCTATTACCGCTTCGGCGGCATGATGAAGGGCTACATCCGGCGCGTCTTCGGCGACGCGCTGGTGGACAAGCACCTGGCCATGAAGCGTCGCGCCGACCCGGCGATGATCCTCAACCGCGACGTGATTTTCTGATGTTCGGCCCGTCCGCCAAAGCGGTTGGCCCGCGCCGCGACTACACGGCCTGCAACGGTTGCGGGCTGTGTTTCCTGGTCTGCCCGATGTGGCGCGGCCATCGCGATCCGCGGTTCACGCCGCAGGGGCTGGCCAAGGCCCTGCAATGCGGCGCGACGGCGTCAGCGCTTGCCGCGCCGCTCGATGCCTGCTCGCTGTGCGGCGCCTGTGACCCGGTTTGTCCCGAAAGCATCGATCTGTCGCAGATGGTCATGGATTTGCGCCTGGCGTTGCCGCGCCGGCCGGACATCGATTCCAGGCACGCAAAGCTTGCGCAGCTTGCGGGTTGCGCCGCACCGCCGCCGGCGGGCGCGTTGCTGCTGCCTGGCCCGGACCTGCGCGCGGAACCCGCGCTGCTGGCTCGCGTACAGGCCTTGCTCGGCCACCCGGGCGCCGAAGACGACGGCGCCGATATCGCGCTGGCGCTCGAAGCCGGCATCGAAATTCCGCGAGCGCGGCGGCGTCGGTTTCTCGACCGGCTGGACGGCCGCGCCCTTGTCGTCGCCGACGGCCTGCTGCTGCGCCAGTTGCGGCGCTGGCTGCCCGCGGCGCGCCTGCGCAGCCTGGGCGAGGCGCTCGGCAACCTGGTAGCGCTGCGGCGCCGTCTCACCGGCGCCGACTTCTACGTGATCGAGGCGCGCGCCTACCATGCCGACCACGAGCGACTGGTCGGTCATTACGACCGCCTGCGGACCGAGACCGGCTGCGGCATCAATCTCGACCTGCAGCGCATGGCGATTCCTGTCGCGGCGCGTGGGCGGTCGCACCCGCCTGAGCTCGCAGCGGGCGGCGACACGACACAGGCGCGTTGGCTCCTGCAAGGGCGCACACCGTCGCGCATCGTCGTCGAGAGCCTCGCCGATCGCGCCGCCATCGCGCGCATCTGCGATGTTCCGGTGCTGCACCTTGCCGAACTGGCGGAAGCCTGAACCCGATGAAGAGGAAGGAATCGCATGCGTACGGTTGATGCCGTGATCGTTGGCGCCAGCCTGGCGGCGGCGGCGGCGGCCAAGCGGCTGGTCGATGCCGGGCTGGAGACCATTGTGCTGGAGCGCAAGGAACTGCCGCGGCACAAGATATGCAGCGGCATCCTGTCGCCGCGCGGGCATCGCTTCCTGCTCGAGAACTTCGGCCCGCTGCCGCCCGAAACGCTGCACCAGCCGACCTGGTGCCGCGGCGTGACCTTTCATTTCCCGAGCATGGTCTCCATGCCCATGGACTTCTTCGGCGGCACCACGCCGCACCTGCACCGCAAGTATTCCGACCACTGGGCGATCCAGCGCAGCGGCGCCGAGGTGCACGACCAGACCTCCTTTGCCGGGCTGGAGGACAAGGACGACCACGTGCTGGTGCATGCAAGGAAGCAGGGCGAGCCGGTCGAGTACCGCGCACGCCAGGTAATCGGCGCCGACGGCCCCAGTTCGCTGGTGACTCGCGCGATCTATCCCGACTATCCGAAGCAGATTCCGTGGTTCTTCGTCGGCCAGAAATTTCACGACATCATCGACTGTCCGCTCTCGCCGGACTATTTCCATTTCTGGTTCCACCCCGGCCTCGGCCACTACACCTGGAGCCATGCGCGCGACGGGCGGCAGATTGTCGGCGTTGGCTTCAAGCGCGGCGACAATTTCGCAAAGAAACACGCGGTGGTGCAACAGTATCTCGAAAGCCGCCACGGCGTGCGCTTGCAGCCGGCCGGCGATGACGACGAAGGCTGTGCCGAGAACTTCGGGCCTTCGCTGATCAACCGTTACGTCTTCGGCAAGGGCAACGTGCTGGTCACCGGCCAGGCCGCAGGCTTCCTCAACATGATCGGCGAAGGCATGAGCTGCGCCCTGCATTCCGGCGCCATTTCCGGCGAAGCGGTGGTCGAGGCGCGCTTGCGCAACCGGCCGGTACAGGAGATCTACCGCCAGATGATCGCCTCCGAGGTGCGCCGTTGCACGGACCAGTGGAACCCGTTGAAAATCGCCTTCGACAAGCCGCACGAGGCCGATTTCCCGGAAGCGCTGATGGCGCTGGGCTGGAAGGATCGCGCCAAGGTCCTGCGCGACATGTGGCGCTTCATAGTCCTGTTCAAGGAATTCAAGTGGGGCCGCCAGATCGCCAGCGCGGCGATGCAACGGCCCTTCCTCGGCGGGTACTCGATGCAGCGCTGGTTGTAGGCGCTTCCAGCCGCGGCTGTTTCAGTGGCGAATCCTAGAGCATGAACTGACCGACCGCGGTTCGTGTGCCATCCGCCAGTTCGCCCAGGTGGAGGGCCGTGTTGGCCACTTCACGCGCGGCTGCGCTGCTTTCCTCCGACATCTGGGCGATTCTTTCCACGTTTCTCCCGATTTCGTTGCTCGCCACGCTCTGCTCGCTCAGCGCGCCGGATATCTCATTGACCGCGGAAATCACGCGCTGAGTACCGTCATCGATGCCAAGCATGGAGGAACTGGCGCGTTGCGCCATGCTGACTCCCTGCTCAACCCGCGAGACCGCCAGGCTCATGGTGCCTACCGCGCTCTGTGCGCCTGATTGAACCTCGTTGATCATGCCGCTGATTTCGGTGGTTGCCTTGGCGGTTCGCTCCGCAAGCTTCCTGACTTCATCCGCCACCACGGCGAAGCCCCGTCCCTGCTCGCCGGCGCGCGCCGCCTCGATCGCGGCATTCAATGCCAGCAGATTGGTCTGTTCAGCCACTTCCTTGATGACCTGAACGATGTTCGATATCTTCTGGGAACTTTCGCCCATCTGTTGGATGGTTGCCGCCGCGTTGCCAACCGCCTGGGAAATGTGCTGCATGTCGGCGACGGTGCCTTGAATGACGAGGTTGCCCTCCTTGGACATGCTGCCGGTTCCGGCGGTGACCTCTTTCGCTTCCGCCGCGCTGTCGGAAACATGATTGATGCTCACCGACATTTCTTCCACCGCGGCCGCCATGGCGGAGGTCGCTTCGCTTTGTGCTTCGGTCGCCTGGGCGACCTGCGACGCGGTGGAGGCCAGCTGCTGCGATGCCGCGGCCACATTCTGGGCATTCTCATTCAGGTTGCCCACCATCTTGCGCAAGCTGGTTTGCATCCGGCTGGTCGCCGCCAGCAGGCTGTGCTCGTCGCCTGTCCGAACCATGATCTCCGACGTGAGGTCGCCCGCCGCGATTCTTTCGACCACGGCCTTTGCCTGATCCGGCTCGCCACCGAGCGGGCCGGTAACGGAGCGGATGATCCAGGTGGCGGTCAGGAATGCGGCGATCGCCGCAATGGCGAGAAAGGCAAGAAGCTGAATGCGCGCCGAGTGGTATTGGGAGCGCCCGGCTTCAGCGGTTTCCTGAAGAATCTTCCCCTGGATGGTGATCAAGCCATTTACCGAATCCAGCAAGGCGTCGAGCGCCGGTACCACCTCGCTCGCCAGCATCCGGGATGCCTCGGCCTCCTTGCTCCCCTCAAGCAACCTGGCGGCACCGGTGAACGCGGCGACATAGCTCTTCCGCTTCTCCCGAACCTGCTGCAGCGCCGCCTTGCCTTCCGGCCTGTACAACATCTTTTCAAGCGCATCGAGCTTGGTCGTTATGGTCTGGACGTTGGCGGCGATTCTCTTCTGCACCGGTGCCCGATCCGCGACATGAAACAGCAGGAAGGTTTCGCGCGCATTGGCGTTCATCAGATCGATGGCGTCGTTGGCGATGACGGTTTTCTGCCAATCCTGGCTGACGATGCGTTCCATCATGTCGTTCACCGAGTCGAGTCGCAACAGACCGAGAACAACCGACAGCAGCAGCATCAGAAAGAATGCGCCGAAGCCCAGCGCCAGCCGTCTTGCAATGGTCAATGTGTGCATGAAATTACATCCCTTGTCGAGTTGGTCGAAACGTGCTTTTGATGTTCATCGGAAAAGTCGATCCCTGCCATGGCACCCCGGCCGTCGCGCCATGAACGCGTCGCCAATGCCTGTTGCGGAACTCGCATTGATCCCGGGCGCAGTCTTCGGCGATCACCGCTTCATCCCTGATCGTCGCGGAAGCTGGTTGCAATCGCCATGAATTCCTGAGCGACCTCGACCAGGGCATCGGCGATGTCGGGATCGAAATGCGTGCCGCGCCCTTCCAGAATCATGGCGATGGCCTGGTCGTGTGGGAATGCGGGCTTGTAGACCCGTTTTGAAATCAGGGCGTCGTAGACGTCGGCCACCGCCATGAGTCGCGCCGACAGCGGGATTGAATCGCCAGCCAGCCCCTGCGGATAGCCGGAGCCGTTCCATTTCTCGTGATGGCCGAAGGCGATCTCACGGGCGTAGCGCAGAAAGCCCGCCGCGTCGTCAAGGTCCTTTTCGGCCTGGGCGAGGGCGTCGCGGCCGTACTCCGCATGCCGCTTCATGACGACCCATTCTTCGGTCGTGAGGCTTCCCGGCTTCTGCAGGATGGCGTCGGGGACGGCGACCTTGCCGATATCGTGCAGCGGTGCGGATTTGTACAGCAGCATGATGGTCTCGTCGCTCAGCTCGGGCGCGAAGCGCGGATGGCGACGCAAGCGCTGGGCGAGTACCCGGACATAATTCTGGGTGCGGCGGATATGGTTGCCGGTCTCGTTGTCGCGCACTTCGGCCAGGGTGCACAGCGCCGTGATGGTGGCGCCCTGCGACGCGATCACCTGCTGCTTTTCGCGCAACAGGTCGCGGGTGCGCTCCGCAACCAGGGTTTCCAGTTCGACATTGCGTTCGCGCAGGCGGCGGCGGCCTCGCGCCAGTTCCAGGTGATTGCGGATCCGCGCCAGCACCACCGACGGCGAGAACGGCTTGTGGATGAAATCCTCGGCGCCAAGGGACAACCCGCGCGCCTCGTCCGCCGCGCTTTCGAGGCTGGTGAGGAACAGCACCGGGATGTCCTGCAGCCGGGGTTCGGCCTTGATCCGGCGACAGGCTTCGAAACCGTCCATTATCGGCATCATCACGTCCATCAGGATCAGGTCAACCGGGTCTGCCGACATCAGGTATTCGAGTGCCTGCCTGCCATTGGCCATGGCGTGAACGGCGTAGTGTTCGCCGACCAGGTCTTCGAGAATCAGCCGATTGGCCGGCTCGTCGTCCACCACCAGGATGCGGGTATCGGCGTGGTATTCCATCACGTGCGTCCTTTTTGTTGATCGGCTGTCGCCAGTTCGGCCAGTACGTTCTCCAACTCGGCGGCCAGTGCTTCGACGCGTTCCGGGGTGATGGCGCCGTCCGTGCGCACGGTGACCTCGATGGCCTTGGCCATCTCATGCAGCCGGCGGGCTTCAAGGTTGCCGCCGATTCCCTTGAGGCTGTGTGCGGTGAAGGTCAGGGCATCGCGGTCCCCCGACTGCGCCACCGCGCGCAGTTGCACGGGCGTGTCGGCGTGATGTTCGCGCACCGATGCCGCCAGCTTCTTGACGAAAGCCTCGCGGCCATTGAATCTGGCCAGCAGCGCCGGCCAGTCGATCGGGCAATGCGAGGAAAATGAGTCCGTTCGGCCTGAACTTGTCGAAGGCCCGCTTGGGGGCGGTAATTGTGGTTCGACAAGCTCACCACGAACGGGGATGGCAGGCCCCCCCCCAACGGCATGGACGGCGCCGGCAGGCGCCTTCGGGTCGCGAACTCGCACCTGGCGGCGAATCGCCTGTACCAGCAGCTTGATGTCGATCGGCTTGGTGACCACGTCGACCATGCCCGCGGCGAGGCAATTCTCCCGCTCCTCGGACAGGGCGTGGGCCGTAACGCCAATGACAGGAAGGGCGGGGGCGATCTCGCGAATCCTGCGGGTTGCCTGCAAGCCATCCATCACGGGCATCTGGACGTCCATGAGGACGACATCGAAGGCGGTCACCCCTTGCCGCTCCAGCCGTTCGATCGCCTGCCGGCCGTTTTCGGCGAAGACGACGCGCGCGCCTTCATGCTTCAGCAGGTCCTCCAGCACCAGGCGGTTGATCTCGACGTCGTCGGCCGCCAGTATCGAAAGCCCGGACAAGCCCGGCCCCTCCGTGGATAGCGGCCCGGCGGGGTGTTCCGGAGCGACCGTCGCCGGCAGCGGCAGGCGCAGCGAGAAGGTGCTGCCGGCACCAGGGCGGCTTTCGACGCTGATGTCGCCGCCCATCATGCGTGCGAGGTCGAGGCTGATGGCCAGCCCGAGGCCGGTGCCGCCGTGGGTGCGCGTGGTCGAGCTGTCGGCCTGCTCGAAGGGCTGGAAGAGTCGCGCCAGGTGCTCCTCGTCCATGCCGATGCCGGTATCGCTGACCAGGAACCAGGTGTCGTCGTCGTCGCGCGCCACCCTCAGGCACACCTCGCCGGCAGCGGTGAATTTGATGGCGTTCGACAGCAGGTTGGTCAGTATCTGGGCCAGGCGCAGGCCGTCGCCCGTCGCCCATTGCGGCAGGTCCGGCGCCAGCGTCACGATGAGGGTCAGGCCCTTGTCTTCTGCGCGATGGGTGACGAAACTCACCATGCGATCGATGGTGGCGATCAGGGCGAATGGCCGTTGCTCGATCCTGAGCTTGCCGGCCTCGATCTTGGAGGCGTCGAGGATGTCGTTGATGACGCCGAGCAGATGCTCGCCCGCAGTGGCGATATTGCCGAAGGCGATCCCGGCGGGACTCCCGGCGCTGTTGCGCATGCCGATTTGCGCCAGGCCAAGCACCGCATTGAGCGGCGTCCGGATCTCGTGGCTCATGTTTGCCAGAAAGCGGGCCTTGGTCTGTGTCGCGGTCCGGGCGGCATCCAGCGCTGCCTGCAGATCTCGTTCCGCGGCCTTCTGCGAGGTCATGTCGCGGATCAGGCCGATGAATGTGCTGCCGTCGTCGTCCACCATTTCGTTGACCGCGAGCTCGATGGCGAACAGGCTGCCATCCTTGCGTCGTCCCTCGACATGGCGTCGCTGACCAACGATGTTCGCCCGCCGCGTTTGCAGGTAGCGGTGCAGGTAGTCGTCATGGGCGGAAGCATGGGGTTCCGGCATCAGCACACTGACGTTGCGACCGACCAGTTCTTCTTCCTCGTAGCCGAACATGTCCAGAACCGC
>JAIOPW010000532.1 GCA_021413665.1 Rhodocyclales bacterium
CGAGCGCCTGCAAAAGGAACTGCTGTCCAACGTCGCCCTGCGCGTCGAGGAAACCGAGGACGCCGACGTATTCCTGGTCTCCGGCCGTGGCGAACTGCACCTCACCATCCTGCTCGAAACCATGCGCCGCGAAGGCTACGAGCTGGCGGTATCGCGCCCGCGCGTGCTGTTCAAGGAAATCAACGGCGAGAAGTGCGAGCCCTATGAACTGCTTACCGTCGATATCGAAAACGACAATCAGGGCGGCGTCATGGAAGAACTCGGGCGCCGCCGTGGCGAACTGCTCAACATGGAATCCGACGGCAAGGGCCGGGTGCGGCTTGAATACCGCATCCCGGCCCGCGGCCTGATCGGCTTCCAGGGCGAATTTCTTACCTTGACCCGCGGCACCGGCATGGCCAGCCATATTTTCGACGACTACGGCCCGATGGCCGGCATCATGGCCGAGCGCCGCAACGGCGTGCTGATTTCTCAGGATGACGGCGCCGCCGTAGCGTACGCGCTGTGGAAGCTCCAGGATCGCGGTCGCATGTTCGTCAGCCACGGCGACCCGCTGTACGAAGGCATCATCATCGGCATCCACAGCCGCGACAACGACCTGGTGGTGAATCCGATCAAGGGCAAGCAACTTACCAACGTGCGCTCGTCGGGTACCGACGAAGCCGTGCGCCTGGTGCCGCCGATCCTGATGACGCTCGAATCCGCTGTCGAATTCATCGCCGATGACGAACTGGTCGAAATCACGCCGAAGTCGATTCGTCTGCGCAAGCGCTTCCTCAAGGAGCACGAACGCAAGCGCGCCAGCCGGGAAGAAACGGTGTAAAAAAAGGGAGCCGCGGCTCCCTTTTTTGTCGCGAAGAGTCGGCGCTGAAGAAGCCGCTGCGGATGGCGAGACGGCGATCGCGCCCTTTCCTCTAGCCGAGCGCTTTCAGTGCCGCCTCGTAGTTCGGCTCCTGCCCGATCTCCGGCACCATTTCGCTGTGGATCACCTTGTCGTTTTCGTCCAGCACCACCACGGCGCGGGCAGTCAAGCCAACCAGCGGTCCTTCGGCAATGGCCACGCCCCAAGCCTTGAGGAACTCCGGATGGCGAAAGGTCGACAAATGGCCGACGTTTTTCAGTCCCTCCAGTTCGCAAAAGCGCTTGGCCGCGAAGGGCAGGTCGCCTGAAACGCAGAGCACCACGGTGTTCGCCATATTTCCCGCAGACTCGTTGAACTTGCGGGTCGAGGTGGCACAGGTCGGCGTATCGATACTCGGGTAAATGTTCATTACTTTGCGCTTGCCGGCAAAGTCCTTGAGCGAAACCTCGGCCAGCGCGCCGCTGGTCAGCAAAAAATCGGGGGATTTCGCGCCGGCAGCGGGAAGGTCTCCGTCGACGCGAATGGGGGTGCCACGCAGGGTTACTGTTGTGCTCATGGATCGCTCCTGTTCTGGTTGGTTGGGTTGTTTCGGGGTGGGTAAGAACCGTTAGTGTATCCGCGCCAGCCCGGGAAGAACCGCGGTGGCGTTGTTCGTCGTGGCGTCGGCAAGCTCCTGCGCCGAAATTCCGCGCAAATCGGCAAGCGTCCTGGCAATGCGCGGCAACTGATCCGGCGTGTTGCGCACGCGGCGCTCTGCATCCTGCGAAACTTTCCACTCCGGCGGAATGTCGGGCGCATCGGTTTCCAGCACGAGGGATTCGAGCGGCAGCGTCGCGGCAAGTTCGCGAATGCGGGTCGCACGGGGAAATGTCATGGCGCCGCCGAAACCGAGCTTGAAACCCAGCTTGATGAATTCGTCGGCCTGCTGGCGGCTGCCGTTGAAGGCATGTGCTATGCCACCCGGCACGCGGCAGCGCCGCAAATCCTTGAGCACCTGATCGATGGCGCGGCGCACATGCAGCAGCACCGGCAGGCCGTGGTCACGAGCGATCCGCAACTGGGCGTCGAAATAGAACTCCTGCATCGCCTCATCGCGCGGTTCGACAAAATGATCAAGCCCGATTTCGCCGACCGCCAGCGGACGCTCGCGCAGGATGGTTTCGTTCAGGGCATCGAGGTCCGCCTCACGGGCGCGCTCGACATACATCGGGTGAATTCCATAGGCCGCCAGGCAGCCCGCATGATCGCGGCAGACCGAAGCCACCGCGCCGAAGTTGGCGCGCTCGACCGAAGGCACGACAATCCTGTCCACTCCAGCGCGCAACGCCGCCGCCGCCACCTCAACCCTATCGATGTCGAATTCGACCGCATCCAGGTGGCAATGGGTGTCGACCAGCATCGATTATTCCAGTTCGTCGATCCAGGCCTGCTGTATCGCCTCGAGCTTCTTCTCGCCGCAGTGGGTGTCGTTTTCCTCGAAGCCCGGCAGCGCCATGACCCAGCGCATCAGATCGACGAAATTGAGGCGGGTGGGATCGACATCGGGATGCGCTTCGGAAAGCTGAATGGCGATTTCCAGGGAGTCGGTCCACTTCATTTCTTGGAATGTCCTTCCTTGACCATGTTGATGGTGTATTTTGGAATCTCGATCACCAACGGAACCTTGCCGACCAGCGCCTGGCAGGACAGGCGGGAATTCGGCTCCAGGCCCCAGGCCTTGTCGAGGAGGTCCTCTTCCAGTTCCTCGGCGTCGGCCAACGAATTGAAGCCCTCGCGCACGACGACATGGCAGGTGGTGCAGGCACAGGACTTCTCGCAGGCGTGCTCGATTTCGATGTCGCTGCCGAGCAGTGCGTCGCAAATGGAAATGCCCGGCGCCGCTTCTATGACGGCGCCATCGGGACACAACTCGACGTGGGGAAGTACGATTATCTGGGTCATGGTGATAATTGGTCAATCCTGCGGCCGGAAAGCGCGCGCTGCACGCTCTGGTTCATTCGCCTGGCGGCGAATTCGTTGGTAGCCGAGCCGAGTGCCTGCATCGCCGCATCGATGGCCCGGCGATCGTCGCCGATCATCACCGCTTGCAGCCTGGAGACCGCGGCGTCGACATGCGCGCGCTCCAGCGTCGACAACAACTCGCCGGCATCCTGCAGCGCCGACTGGGTCGCCTCGATCAGACGTTGCGCTTCGACCTGAGCCTCGCGCAATGCGCGACGGAAGGCGTCGTCGCTGGCGTGGCTGAAACTGTCCTTGAGCATGCCGGCAATCTCGTTGTCGGAAAGCCCATAGGCGGGCTTGACCTCGATGTGCGCCTCGCGGCCCGTGGTTTGCTCGCGTGCCGTAACCGAGAGCAGCCCGTCCGCGTCGACCTGGAAGGTAACCCGAATGCGCGCCGCTCCCGCCACCATCGGCGGGATGCCGCGTAGTTCAAAGCGCGCCAGGCTACGGCAATCGGAGACCAGTTCACGCTCGCCCTGAACCACCTGGATAGCCATCGCCGTCTGGCCATCCTTGAAAGTCGTGAATTCCTGCGCCCGGGCAACCGGGATTGTCGAGTTGCGCGGAATGACCTTTTCGACCAGGCCACCCATGGTTTCCAGTCCGAGCGACAGCGGAATCACGTCGAGCAGAAGCCAGTCGTCGCCGGGAGCACGATTGCCGGCCAGCAAGTTGGCCTGGATCGCGGCGCCAAGCGCCACCACTTTGTCAGGATCGAGGTTATTGAGCGGCTCCTGCTTGAACAATTCCCCGACGGCGTGCTGGATCTGCGGCATGCGCGTCGAGCCGCCGACC
>JAIOPW010000533.1 GCA_021413665.1 Rhodocyclales bacterium
CGGGTGCGGCAGGGGAGACGGCGGCAATGATTTGCAGCAGGCTCTGGCGCCAGGCCGGGTCGCGCTGCCAGGACTGGGCCGGCAGCGGCGGCATGCGGTGTTCGCGGGCGCGGGCCAGCTGGGCCGCATCGGGCAGCACCATCACCGGCAGGGATTGCAGTGCCTCATTCTGGGCGCGGGTGATGGCGGCGAGAAAGCGCAGCCAGTCGCTTAAGGAATGGCCCTCGGCCAGGTGTTCAAAGCGCTGCGCGCGCGCGGCGAAAATAGTCTTTGCGTCAGGTGCGATAACGTGCGGTGGTTCGCTGCTTGACTTGATCGGGATGATGGGTGCAGTGGCGCTCATGGTCTGGGATACAAAAAACCCGCGGGCCGAAGCCCGCGGGTATTGGGTTGGCAAAAAAACAGTCTGGCGTTGCCTTGCATGCCTGGGATTCCGCCCCGCGGGCAGGCAATTACGACTTGCCGGTGACCTGACGATACCACGCCCGGTGATGCTGCTTGGCCCAGGCGCGGGTGACCGTGCCGTACACCATGGCGCGGACCGTACCCCGGACCCAGAGCGCGGCATAGATATGCACGAAGGTCATGGCGATCATGATCGCGGCGATGGCGGAATGCACCACGGCGCCGAGGCGCACCACATCCACCGGCAGGCTGAAGTAGGCGCGCCAGAGGAAGATGCCAGAGACGAACAGCAGCAGCATGGACAAGGCCATGGTCCAGAACATCGCTTTCTGGCCGCCGTTGTACTTGCCCTGTTCCGGCATGTTGTGGTCGTCGCCATTCATCATTTCCCCGGCGCGGGAGAGCCATTCCTTGTCCGCCGGCGTCATCGCGTTGAGCGACTTGAAGCGGAAAAACATCACCAGGAAGGCCAGCGCCATGAGGACGCCGATGAAGGGATGCAGGATGCGCGCCCAGACACCGCCGCCAAAGAGTTGCGTTAGCGGATAGAACGCCGGATGGAACAAGGCCAAGCCCGACAAGGCGAGCAGGATGAAGCAGATGCCGACGAGCCAGTGATTGGCCCGCTCCTGCGCGTTGTAGCGCGTGAGGTCTTTCGGATTGCGGATCATTTTGCGTCCTCCTTCTCCAGTTCGTCCTCAAGCTCCTTGCTGACCTCGTTTGGCCCCTTCATCACGTAGTGGAACAGGCTGCCGAGTGCGACGGCGGCCATGGCCACGCTCGCCAGCGGCTTGGCGAAGCCCTTCCACAGCGACACCAGCGGACTGATGCTGGGATCGTTGGGCAGGCCCTTGTAGAGCTCCGGCCGGTCGGCGTGGTGCAGCACGTACATGACGTGCGTGCCGCCCACTCC
>JAIOPW010000066.1 GCA_021413665.1 Rhodocyclales bacterium
CGCGATACGCGCTGGCTGGCGCTGCTCAGGGAGATTCTGCTCGGCAAAAGCATCGTGCTGCTGTTGGGCGGCCTTGCCATCGGCTGGCTGGCGGGGCCAGTGGCGATCGCGCCCATGAAGCCGTTTTTCTACGAATTATTCAAGGGCGCGCTGTGCCTGTTCCTGCTCGAGATGGGCCTGATCGTCGCCGCACGCGTCGGCGATTTGCGCAAAGCGGGCGCGTTTCTCATCTGTTTTGGCGTGTTGATGCCGCTGCTGGCCGGAGCCATCGGCGCGACGGTCGGATGGCTCGTGCAGTTGTCGGTTGGCGGCACCACGCTGCTCGCCATCCTTGCCGCGAGCGCGTCTTACATAGCAGCCCCCGCCGCCGTGCGTATCGCCCTGCCGCAGGCGAATCCCGGCATTTCTCTGGCGGCGGCTATCGGCATCACATTTCCGTTTAACATTACGTTCGGCATTCCCGTCTACCACCACCTCGCACAATTCCTCCACGCGCAGGCAGGCCCATGAAAACGCATCCCAGGAAATTGCTTATAGTCATCGCCGAGGCGGCACTCGAGCGGCAATTGGTCGCCGACGTCAAACGACTTGGCGCTCACGGGTATACCGTTATAGATGTGCGCGGCGGCGGCGCACGCGGCGACCGCAACGCCGATTGGGATGCCGACCGCAGCATCCAAATGGAAGTGATCTGCGACGACGCAGTGGCCGAGGCAATCGCTGAACATATTCACCTGACCTACTTCGACGATTACGCGGTGACCGTTTTCATCACCGAAGTCGGCGTGCTGCGGCCCGCGAAATTCTGATCGTCACCGGCTCGCCGGCGCATTACGATTGCGAATAGCTGCAATCAGGAAGATTCAATGGTGTCGGCACCGCGCGTCCAGTAGCATGCGCGCCTTACCGATGCCCAATTGATGGATCAACCAGCCGCACATCACGCCGCACCTTCCCTCGCAACTGCAGAGGAGGTCCGGCCGCCGCTCGTCGGCATCGTAATGGGCAGCGCCAGCGACTGGAACGTCATGCAGCAGGCGGCGATCCAGCTCGCGAACATGGGCGTGCCTTATGAAGCCCGCGTCGTATCGGCTCACCGCACGCCCGACGCAATGTTTGCCTACGCCGAATCCGCCGCCGCGCGCGGCTTGCGCGCGATCATCGCCGGCGCAGGCGGTGCTGCGCATCTTCCCGGCATGCTGGCGGCCAAGACCTCATTGCCCGTGCTGGGCGTGCCCGTGAACTCCAAACACCTCAACGGCTTGGACTCGCTGCTCTCCATCGTGCAGATGCCCAAAGGCGTGCCGGTCGCGACGTTTGCCATCGGTGAAGCCGGCGCGGCCAATGCCGCTTTGTTTGCGGTCGCCATGCTCGCGGTGACGGACCAGGCGCTCGCGCGTCGACTGGATGCATTTCGCGAGCAGCAGCGCGCGCAGG
>JAIOPW010000534.1 GCA_021413665.1 Rhodocyclales bacterium
GTGGCGACCACCAGCAGCAACTGCGTGGCGTTGGCGGCGATCAGCTTCTCGCGGTAGGCGTCGCTGCGATAGAGCAGGCTGCGCCGCACGGCGTGGCCGGTGATCTGGCCGTCGGGGCTGAGTTCGACTTCGTCGCCGACGGCGAAGGGGCTTTTCTTGCCGCGCGGATAGCCGGTGGCGAGCACGCCGCCGGGCAGTTCGATCTCGTAGTGCCGGCCGAAGGCGGCGACGATGGTGCCATGGCGGTTGGTTGGTTTGCTCAAACGGGCTTACAGGGTATGCAGCGCATCGATTTTGGCGGCGCAGATGAAGTCGTTCTCGGAGAGGCCGCCGATGGCGTGCGTGGTGTAGCTGACGGTGCATTGGCCCCAGCCGACGGCAAGGTCGGGGTGGTGGTCCTCGCGGTGCGAGATCCAGGCCGTGGCGTTGACGAAGGCCATGGTCTCGTAATAGTTCTTGAATTTGTAGGTCTTGCTGATGATGTTGCCGGCGCGCTGCCAGCCGTCGAGCGTGGCGAGCAGCTTGGCGGCTTCGTCATCGGTGAGCGGCGGCACGCCGCCTTCGCAGGGCTTGCATTTGCCTTTGGAGAGATCGCAGGCGGTGGTCATGGTGTTTCCTCAGGTTGTTCCGTGCAGCCGCGCGATGCGCTGGCTGGCGGGCGGGTGGGAGTCGTGGAACAGCGAATGCAGCGGGTCGGGCGTCAGCGTCGCGGCGTTGTCGCGGTAGAGCTTGACCAGCGCGGTGACCAGGTCGGCGGCGGCGGTCTGCTTCGCGGCGTAGGCGTCGGCTTCGTATTCGTGCTTGCGCGACAGGGCCGAGGTCAGCGGCGCCAGCGGAAACAGGAAGACCGGCAGCACCATGGAGAACAGCAGCAGGCCCATCGCCGTGCCGCCGGCGCCGACTCCCAGGCCGGCGAAGAACCAGGGCTGGTCGATGAGTTGGCCGAGCAGCCAGAGGAAGGCCAGGCTCAACGCGGCGGACAGCGCGATGCGCTTCATCACGTGCTTGTGGCGGAAGTGGCCGAGTTCGTGCGCCAGCACGGCCTCGATTTCCTGCGGCGCGAGCTTTTCCAGCAGGGTGTCGAAGAAGACGATGCGGCGGGCGGCGCCGAAGCCGGTGAAGTAGGCGTTGCCGTGGGCCGAGCGCTTCGATCCGTCCATGACGAACAGGCCCGCGGGGGCAAAGCCGCAGCGGGTGAGCAGGGCGTCGATGCGCTGCTTGAGCGCGGCGTCTGCCAGCGGCGTGAACTTGTTGAACAGCGGCGCGATCACGGTCGGGTAGAGGAAGAGCACCAGCAGGTTGGTGCCGAGCCAGACCAGCCAGACGTAGAGCCACCAGCGGCTGCCCATGACGTCCATCAGCCAGAGTACGGCGAACAGCAGCGGGCCGCCGATCAGCACGGTGAGCGCCGCGCCCTTGGCCAGATCGGCCAGCCACAGCGGCACGGTCAGCTTGTTGAAGCCGAAGCGCGCCTCGATGCCGAAGGTGCGGTAGAGGCTGGACGGCAGGCCGATGACGAAGCCGATCAGGCCGGCTGCGGCGAACAGCGCGAGGCCGTGCCAGTAGCCGGCGCCGGGCCAGGCGCGCAGGCCCTGGTCGATCAGCGCCAGCCCGCCGCCCAGCGTCAAGGCCAGCAGGACGACGGTATCGACGGCGATTTCGATCAGGCCGAGGCGCACCTTGGCTGCGGTGTAGTCGGCCGCCTTGCGGTGGTCGACCAGGTCGATGCGGCCGAAGAAGTCGGCCGGCACGCGGTCGCGGTGGGCGACGACGTGGCGCAGGTGGCGCAGGTCGAGCCAGATGCGCAGCGCCGTCGACAGGGCGAGCGCGGCAAGAAAGACGAGGGTGAACTGATAGGCGGTCATGGACTGGGCTGTGCGAAAATGCAGACCGCACAAATAGGGGCTATTGAAAATTATGGCACAGGATCAGAACGCGCTCGTCTGGCTGGACATGGAAATGACCGGCCTCAATCCGGACGGCGATCGCATCATCGAGCTGGCGATGGTGGTTACCAACTCGAACCTCGACGTTATCGCCGAGGCGCCGACCTGGGTCGTGCATCAGACCGATGCGGTGCTGGGCGGCATGGACGAGTGGAATCGCAATACCCATGGCCGCTCCGGGCTTGTCCAGCGGGTCAAGGATTCGATCATGGACGAGGCCGAAGTCGAGTCGCAGGCGCTGGAATTCCTGCGTCGCCACGTGCCGCGGCAGACCACGCCGATGTGTGGCAACTCGATCTGCCAGGACCGGCGCTTCATGGCGCGCTACATGCCGAAGCTGGAAGACTGGTTCCA
>JAIOPW010000553.1 GCA_021413665.1 Rhodocyclales bacterium
CTTGGCCATGGCAACATGAGCCAGGCGGCCCGCCTGCTCGGCGTAAACCGCACCACGCTTTACAATCGCATCGACACGCTGGCGCGAGCAAAGCGCGCCGCCCCGCAATAAGCGCCCGGATCGACCAACCGACGACATGTACCTGGAACACTTCGGACTCAACGAACCGCCCTTCCGCATCACGCCCCATACCGACTTCTTTTTCGACGGGGCCAACCGTGGCGCGACGCTCGACGCGCTCATCTATGCCATCACCCACGACGAAGGCATCGTCAAGGTCAGCGGCGAGGTCGGCAGCGGCAAAACCATGCTCTGCCGGGTACTGATGGAGCGTCTGCCGGAAAACGTCACCATCATCTATCTGGCGAATCCGTCGCTGTCGCGCGACGACATCCTCTACGCCATAGCCGACGAACTGAGCCTCAACGTGTCGGAAAACGCCCGCTCCTCCGCAGTAATGCGCGCCTTGCAGGAGCACCTGATCAAGTCCTTCGGTGAAGGCCGCCAGGTAGTGGTGCTGATCGACGAGGCCCACGCCATGCCGGTGGAAACGCTCGAAGAAATCCGTCTGTTGTCGAACCTCGAGGCCAACCGCAACAAGCTCCTGCAACTGGTGCTGTTCGGCCAACCCGAACTGAATGACATCCTTGCCCGTCCCGACATGCGCCAGTTGAAGGAGCGCATCACCCACAACTTCGGCCTGGCGCCGCTGGTACGCGACGACATCACCCATTATCTGGATTTCCGGATGCGCGCCGCCGGCTATCGAGGTCCCAGCGTCTTTTCGCAGGCGGCGCTGAAAATGATCGCGCAGAGCTCGCTGGGCCTTACCCGCCGCATCAACATCCTCGCCGACAAGGCCCTGCTGGCGGCTTTTTCCTCGGGCAGCCACCAGATAGGTCCAAAGGAGATACAGGCGGCCATCCGCGACTGCGAGTTCAGTGAAGCTACTTATGGTGGCAAGGCCGCGCGGAAATCCCCGGCCATGTTTATTGTCGCCGTGCTTGGCATCTGCGTACTGGCCGGGGGCGTTCTTTTCACCGTATCGCGCACCGACAACGGCGCACCGGTAACTGCGGCCATTTCGCCCCAAGCGCCGGCAACGGCCGTTGGCACTGCCCCGCCAACTCCGGCTAATGCCGCACCCGTCGAACCTACCCCGGCGTCACCTGCCGCCAGCGCTACCCCGCCCGCCCCGCCACCGGCATCGACCGCAACGGCTCCCGCAGCCGAGGCGCCCGCCCCTGTGCCGGCCACGCCTGCCGCAACAGCGGCCGCACCTGCCGCCAAGCCGGAAACAACCGGCGCCGCGCCGTCGGCCAAACCAACGGCCGGGCCGCTGACGCAGGAGCGGCTGGAAGCCGGTCACGCCTGGTTGAAACATTTGCCGGATGATCGCTGGTTCATACAACTCTTCGCCACGGACGCCAGTCGGCATGCCGAAGTCGAGAGCCTGCTGCGCAGACTGTCGTCGAGCGGTGTTGAGATGAGCAATATCCATGTCTATTACTCCGAACTGAGCGGCAAGCCCCGCTACGGCGTCACATACGGGAACTACGCGACCAGCGGCGCGGCATCGGTGGCGATGCGCGGCCTGCCGCAGATCCTGCGAGTAAACAAGCCCTACCCACGCCAGGCGGTGCGTCTCCGCTAAGGTGTTGGGAAAAGTCGACAATACAAGTGTCTCAGCAATAAAATCATTGGGTTGCACCGTAAACATGATGTGTTATGCTAAATTCCGTACCTAATTGCCATTGTTCTGATCGGGGGACTCGTTTGCGCCCACTTCTGATTCCGCCGTCTCGCCTTGTACTGCTGGCGGGCCTTGCCCTGACGGCCTGTAGCAGCATCCAGCCACAGGCTCCTTCTGCCGGACACATCCGCGCCGAAGCCGTGGCCGCACCGAACCCCGACATCCCTGCGCCGGTTGCCGCCACAGTCATGCTTGCCCGTCCCAGGGCGGCGGCGAAAGCGGAGTCCTACTCTGTGTCGGTACGCAACATTCCCGTTCAGGATCTGCTCTTCGCCCTGGCGCGGGATGCCAAGCTCAACGTCGATATCCATCCGGGCATCAACGGCATCGTCACCATCAATGCCATCGACCAGACGCTGCAACAGATACTTACGCGCATTTCCAAGCAGGTCGACATGCGCTGGGAGCTCGACGGCCCGAATCTGGTGGTGATGCCGGATTCACCCTTCCTGCGCACTTACAAGGTCGACTACGTCAACATGTCGCGTGACGTGACCGGCACCGTATCGATCAACACCCAGATCGCGTCTACCAGCACCAGCGCTACCGGAGCCGCGGCGTCGGGTGGCGGTGGCAACAACTCCAATACCTCGGTCAAAAGCTCGGCCCAAAACAACTTCTGGCAGTCGCTGGACAAGAACCTGAAGGACATCCTGCGCGAAAGCGACAAGATCCTGCCCGACGGCTCGAGCGAAACCGTGATCGAGCGCTCGGACCAGCAAGCCACGACCGGAACCGGGGCGCAGAACACGCAATCCTCGTCGAGCCGCGCGGGCGGTGCGACGAACAGCCTTGCCGGCAGCCCCAATCCGGCAAACCTGCAACAGCAAGGCACCACCGTCGTCAAGCGCACGACCTTCCGCGAAGCCGCCTCGATCATCGTCAATCCGGAGGCGGGTGTCGTGGTGGTACGCGCCACATCGCGGCAGCACGAAAAGGTCCAGGAATACCTGGACATGGTGCTGACCAGCGCGCGGCGCCAGGTCATCATCGAAGCGACCATTGCCGAGGTCAACCTGAGCGACCGCTACCAGCAGGGCATCAACTGGCAGAGTTTGCGTTCCCTGCGCCCCGGGGCTCCAACGGCTGGATTCTCCATGGCGCAGAACCAGACCGGCGTGCCCGTTCCGGACCCCTTCGCGACAGCCACCGCAACGGGAACCTTCTCGTTCCTGCTCAACTACGTTGCGCCCGGATTGGGGATTTCCTCGACCCTCAGCCTGCTGGAAACCTTCGGCAAGGTAAAAGTCCTGTCCAGCCCGAAAATCAGCGTGCTGAACAACCAGACGGCGATGCTCAAGGTCGTGGATAACGTGGTCTATTTTCTGATCAAGAACGACTCGACGACGACGACCGTCGGAACCACCAACAACTTTACCTCCACGCCGCAATCGGTCTCGGTCGGCCTGGTGATGAGCGTCACGCCGCAAATCAGCGAAAACGGCAGCATCCTGCTCAATGTGCGCCCCACCATCTCCAGCCTCAGAGGCGCAGGAAAGACCGATCCGACGCCGGGCCTTGCGGTTCCCAATGTTGTTCCCGAAATCCAGACGCGGGAAATGGAATCGATGCTTCGCCTGTCCGATGGCGAGGTGGCCGTGATGGGTGGTCTCATGGAAGACAGGATCAACTACAGCACCAGCGAAATACCCGGCTTGGGCGGCATTCCGGTGCTTGGCAATTTTTTCCGCAATCGCGACGACACCAGCACCAAGACAGAGCTGGTAATCTTCCTGAAACCGACAATCATCCGTGATCCGAGCGTCAATGGCGACTATCGCAGCTTCCGCGATCAGCTTCCCGCTCGTGATTTCTTCACCGGCAATACGGACGCCCAGCAGCGCGAAGCACAGGGGGCACGCCCTCGATGAGCCTGCTCATGGATGCCCTCAAGAAGGCTGAACTGGCGAAGCGCCAGGGGCAGACCGACAGCGCCGCGGAATCACCCGATGCGGAATCGGCGCAGGGAGGCCTTGCCCTGGAACCGATGGGCAGCGCGAACCCAACGCAATCCGTGGCGGAGATTCCCGCCGCCGGGAAGGAAACGCCCGCGGACGTGCTGCCGCATCTGTCTTCGCACCTCGAAGAGCTGGATGCCCAGTTTCTTGCCGAAGCAAAGCAGGCTGCGTCCGCACGCCTGAAGCCGCCGCAGTCGTCGGCTTCCGCCCGCGAGCTGGGCATCGAGCAGCCACCCACTGCGGAAACACAGGGCCGCGCTGCCCCCGGTCAAGCGCGAAACCTTGCGCCGGAACAAAGCGCACCGCGCCAGTCGGCGCAGAACGTTTTTGCCGCCAAGCAGGCCGCCAAGCAGCCGGCAAGAAAGTCGTTTGCGGTCGCCATCGGCATATTCACGGTGTTGGCAGTCGGTGGCATCGGCGGCTACTTCTGGTGGCAATTGCAGCCGAAAACCGCTCCCATTGCAGCCCGCGCACCGGTAGCGCCGACACCGACCACCTCGCCGGCGCCGATATCGAAACCCACCGCCGTGCCGTCAGCGCCGACTTTTGCCACGCCCGCCGACGCGTCCAGCCCTGTTCGTCTCGCCGCCAAAGCGCCGGCCGACGACGAAGAGGCGAGCACTGTCGTTCAGAAAACTCCAGCCCCGGTCCGGCGCCAGAGCACCGCACCGACCGCTAGCGCCGATCCGGACAGCCTGGTGCGCGTGACCAAGGCACCGCTGAAAGTGAATCCGGCCCTGCTCCGCGGCTACGATGCCTTCAACCGCGGAGATCTGGCCCTGGCGCAACTCGAATACGAACGCGCACAGAAGTCGGATCCGCGAAATACAGATGTGCTGCATGGACTCGCCGCCATCGCGACGCGCCAAGGTCGCCTTGATCAGGCCGAGTGGCTGTATCGACAGATTACGGAAGCGGATCCGCAGGATACGGTGGCCATGGCCGCCCTGATCAACACCCGAGGACAAATAGACCCGGGCGCGGCCGAAAGCCGGTTGAAGACCCTGTCCGCGGCACAGCCCGAACTTGCGGCGCCGCATTTCTCGCTGGGCAATCTTTATGCAACTCACGGACGCTGGAACGACGCGCAGCAGGCCTACTTCCGCGCCTATACCGCCGAACCGGACAATCCCGACATCCTCTACAACCTCGCGATCAGTCTCGAGCACCTGCGACAGAACAAGCTTGCCGCACAGTATTACAGCCAGGCCCTCGCCGCCGCGCAAAGCAAGCCGGCCGGATTCGACAAGACCCGGGCCGCGGCAAGACTGGCCGAACTGCAGCGCTGAGCGAGTTCCGGCTTCAACCCAACGCCCGCCGCCGCGAACGAGTCGTACTCCATTGCGCTCGGTTTTGTTTTCAGCCACCGCGCTTGACGTTGATAATGCCCACGTTCGCCTCCACTGA
>JAIOPW010000554.1 GCA_021413665.1 Rhodocyclales bacterium
TGCACCAAGGAGAGAAGGCGCCGGAATTTTCATTGCCCGACGCCGACATGGAGTTGTTCGATTTCAGTTCGCTGCGCGGCCGCCAGAATGCCGTGCTGTTTTTCTATCCGCGCGACGGCACGCCCTATTGCACCCTGGAAGCCGCCGACTTCTCGGACCATGAAGACGAATTCGCCCGGCTCGATTGCGTGATCCTCGGCGTCTCGCGCGACGATTGTCTCTCGCACGCGGATTTTCGTGACAAGCATGGCCTTTCGGTGCGCCTGCTGTCGGATCAGGAAGGTGAAGTCTGTCGCAAGTACGGTGTGTCCCAGTTTCGCGAGAAAGAGGACGGCCACAAAAAGCTCTGTGTAATACGTTCGACGTTCATCGTCGACAAGGAAGGCATAGTTCGTCACGCCCTCTACGATGTGCAACCGAAAGGGCATGCCGCCGAGGTGTTTAAACTGGTCAAAACCCTCAACGGTAAAGGAAGGCAACATGCTCATCGCTAGGAACACGGTCGTCACCCTCAAGTACAGCGTCAAGGACGCCGACGGAACCACCATCGACGAAGGCGGTGCTCCAATGGTCTATCTGCACGGCGGCTACGGCGGCATTTTCGATCGCATCGAAGAAGAACTGCAGGGCAAGGACGTGGGCGACTCCCTCGAAGTCAAGCTCGAACCCGAAGACGCCTTCGGCGAATACGACGCCGAACTGGTAGCCATCGAGTCGCGCCAGCTGTTCCCCGACAACATCGAGGTCGGCATGCAGTTCGAACGCGGCGCCGAGGATGGCGATAGCGACGATGGCCTGTTCACCATCACCGACATCGCCGACGACAAGGTCGTGGTCGACGGCAACCACCCGCTGGCCGGCATTGCACTGCTGTTCTCCTGTACCGTCACCGATGTGCGCGCCGCCACCACGGAAGAGATTTCACACGGCCACATCCACGGCGAGCACGGACATCAGCACTGAGCAAGCCCGGCGCGGCAGTCATACCGCTGCGCTGTCGTGCTCCGGAGAACCCTCGCGAAAGACTGTCCAACGCCTACTCAGGCACAGCTTCCGTCGCGCGTGTCGGTCAGGATCGGCCAGAGATGTTCCCATGCGCTGCCCGAGCACATTTTCTGGCACTGCTGGAAGGCCACGGTGATTCGCTCCCCCTGTTCCCAGACGCGAACGATGCAGCGGTCCCGCAGGTGACTTAGTTCCACGTTCGGCATTTCACGGGTTTGGCGAAAGTTCTTCAGGTCGAAGCGACAGGTACCGCGGCGTGGAATATTCACAGTCGCCTCGAATGACCGCACCCGGGCCTGCTCGATTGCCAGTTTCAGGCTGCCGTTGTAGCCGGTTTCGTCGCGAAAGGCACAGTCTGTATTGACATTGAGGGCACGCGCCGGAATTGGTCCCGGCCTTTTAGGTGTGGGCGCCTGCCGTACGGCCTTGGAGGGTGGAGATTTCAGCTCGGGTTCAGGCGTCGGTACGTCTGCTTCCGGTGCCTTGGGTGGTGTGGCACAGGCTGCCAGTAGTACCAGAAAGACCGGCAGTGCACTAGCACGGTTCATTCTTCGGGCAGCCGCCGATGGTGTCGAGGTGAGTTGCAGCATTCCAGGTGAACAGTAGACATAATGCCAATTATGAGAAGTACAAAATCATTCGTGGGCGCCAGGCCGGGCAGCAAACTCACTCAATCGCACCGACCTTGCGCAAATAGGCGGCGATCTCCGTATGACCCAACCTCAGGGCAAGCCGCAATGCTGTAACGCCCTCGTAATCGGCGAGATCCATGTCCGCGTCGGCGTCGATCAGCATCTGCACCAAACTCATGTCGCCCAACTTGACCGCCATCATGAGCGGTGTCTGGCCATTTGGCGCACGAGCGTCCAGTTTGGCCCCGCCGGCGATCAACAATCCAGAAACCTCCTTGCTGCCGCCGAAAACCGCATAGTGCAAAGCCGTCCAGCCGGAGGGGTTGAGGTCCGCACCTTTTGTCATCAGTATCTGCACTGCGTCAAACCGTCCCTTGAGCGCAGCAAGCAGCAATGCGGTATCACCGTATTGGTTTCGCCGATTGACGTTTGCACGGTTGGCCAGCAGGGCTTCAATCAACGGTTTGTTGCCGTTGCGGGCCGCGATCATCAGAAGGGTCGTACCGGCAGGATCGGCAGTATTGACGTCCATCCCTCGTTTGACCAAATCGAGCACGGCGGCAGTATCGCCGTTGCCGGTGGCGGCAAGGATATCGTCGTAGGCACCCGCTTGCACCGATCCGGCGAAAAGACATATCGCCCACATTATCAATAGCCTACGCACGGGAAGCCGATCCGAAGAGGCGGAAGAAGTTGTCGGTGGTAGCCTGCGCGAGCTCGAGAAGGTCGATACCTCTCAATCGTGCGACCTCTTCGGCGACATGGCGAACCAGAGCAGGATGGTTGAGCTTGCCGCGATGCGGCACCGGCGCCAGATAGGGCGCGTCGGTCTCGATCAGCAGGCGGTCGAGCGGAACGAAAGCTGCCACTTCCTTGATTTGGATAGCATTTTTAAAGGTAACGATACCTGAAAGGGAAATATGGAAGCCCAGTTCCAGCGCCGCTTCGGCGACTGCGCGGGTCTCGGTAAAGCAGTGGAATACCCCGCCGACGTCTGCGGCACCCTCCTCGTCGAGAATCCGCAACGTGTCGGTGGCGGCCTCTCGCGTATGGATGATCAGGGGTTTGTCCGTCCGGCGCGCAGCCCGGATATGGACGCGAAAACGGTCGCGTTGCCATTCCAGATCGCCAGTCAGCCGGTAATAATCAAGGCCGGTTTCGCCAATTGCAACCACCTTCGGATCGCCGGCAAGACGAACCAAGGTGTCTTCGTCGAGTTCCTCGCCCTGTTCTTCGGTATCCGGATGAACTCCGGCCGCAGCGAAAAGATTGGGGAAGCGCTCAGTCAATGCCAGAACGCCAGGGAGCCGCTCCAGGGTAACCCCGGCAACCAGCGCCCAGCCGACGCCATTCGCCTTCATGGCGGCGAGAAGTTCGTCCTCCCGGCCCTTGAAATCGGGAAAATCAAGATGGCAGTGGGAATCGACGAGCAAGGTATTCATCAGGTGGCGGGACGCAGCGTGCGCAGGTAATGGGCGGCAAGATTTTCAAGAAACAGCAATTGATTCAGAGGATGGCGGGCACTGCGGCGAAACTGGTTGATCTCCCGCCAAGTCCCCGTCAAGGCGGCCGGATTCAGGTTTTCGACGCCCTTGGGCCGTGGCCAGCCACGATGGTAGCGAATCTCACCGACCATCCTGTCCAGGGCGAGGTCGAACAGCCAGCGTTGCACGCCCTCGACCAGATGCTCCATGCGGAACAAGCCGTCGCCCTTGAGCAAGCCGTCCCAGCGTGCCGCCAGCGCAATCGGATCGGCCGCCGGCGAGACCAGTGAATCCACCAACGCGTCGATCGACGCCAACTGCCCCTGATCCATCCATTGTGCGACACGCATCGGGGCGCCGCCGGCCAAGTCAAGATAGCGCGCAGCCTGCTTTTCGAGTCCGGAACGGGCCAGCCATTCGGTCGCCGAAGCAGCGTCGGGCGTCCCGAAGGGAATTGTGCGGCAACGGCTCCGGATGGTCGGCAGAAGTGACTTTTCTTTTGATGAAACCAATATAAAATAAACACTTGATGGAGGTTCTTCAAGTATTTTAAGAAGTGAATTGGCCGCCGGTTGATTCATTGCATCGGCCTCGGTAATCAGTACGACACGGTTGCCTTGGCGGTGACTACCGACGAAGACGAAGCTTTCGAGTTCGCGAATCTGGTCGATCTTGATCATGCTTGCGCTGCGCTTCTTGGTTTTTTCGGTCACTTTTTCGCTCGCACCCTCCTCGGCCTCATCGTCTCCTTCGGGCGCTACGCGCCGGAAGTCCGGATGGCTGCCCGCTTCCAGCCAGCGACAGGCTTGGCACTCGCCACAGGCGGACAGGTCAGGCGCGATCGATTCGCAAAGGAGCAGCGCGGCCAGTTGTTCGGAGAAAGCGGCCTTGCCGACTCCGGGCGGACCGACCAGGAGCATCGCGTGTGGCAGTCGCGCCAAACCCTGTCCGAGCAGTTGCTCCCGCACTTGATTGTTCCAGTGTAAGTGTTTTATATCAGTATATTGCAATTAGTTTCTCAAGTGATTTATTAATATGTTCCGGGGTCTGCGTTGCATCGATCAGCCGCACGCGCTGGGGATTTTCAGAAGCAATGCGCAAGTAAGCGGCCCGCACCCGCTCGAAAAATGCGGCTTGTTCCTGCTCGAAGCGGTCCGGATTCGCTGTCGCCGCATGCAAGCGCTTTTGGGCAATTTCGACTGGAGCATCGAAAATCAGGGTCAAGTCGGGTTGCAGTTCGCCCAGCACCCAGTCGCTCAAGGCTTGCAACTTCTCCCAATCAAGGCCGCGCCCTCCCCCCTGATAGGCGAACGAGGCATCGACGAAACGGTCGCAGATCACCCAATCGCCCCGCGCGAGCGCCGGTTCGATGACTTGCGCGACGTGTTCGCGACGTGCGGCGAACATCAGCAGGGCTTCGGTTTCCAGATGCATGGGTTCGGCCAGTAGCAGCGTACGCAGCTTTTCGCCCAGCGGCGTCCCGCCCGGTTCGCGGGTGGCGACCACGGTTCGCCCCTGCCGGCGCAGATATTCGACCAACCAGGCGTGCTGGGTGCTCTTGCCGGCTCCGTCTATGCCTTCGAAACTGATGAAACGGCCTCGCATGCTCTTACCTGTTCCTTTGGTACTTGTTGACGGCGTTGTTGTGAGCGTCGAGCGTAGCCGAAAACTGGCTCGATCCGTCGCCACGGGCAACGAAATAGAGCCGGTCGCTTGCGGGCGGGTTCGCCGCGGCAAGCAGCGAAGCCAGGCCCGGCATGGCGATCGGCGTCGGCGGCAAGCCGGGGCGCGTATAGGTGTTCCAGGGGGTGTCGGTCTGCAAATCCACCTTGCGCAAGTTGCCGTCGAAGCGCTGGCCGAGGCCGTAGATTACGGTCGGGTCGGTCTGCAAGAGCATGCCGCGCCGCAGCCGGTTGGCGAATACGGCGGCGACCTGGGGCCGGTCGGCGGCGATGCCGGTTTCCTTTTCAACGATCGAAGCCAGGATCAGCAACTCATAGGGCGACTTCAGCGGCAGCGAATTCTGGCGACCTTCCCATGCAGCCGCTAGCCTGGGCTGCATGGCCTTGTAGGCGCGGCGCAGCACGTTAAGGTCGCTGCTGTTCTTGTTGAAAACGTAGGTATCGGGAAAGAACAGGCCTTCCGCATGGGATTCCGTCGCGCCCAGGCGGATGAGGATCTCCCTGTCGGTCAAATTGACCGAGTCATGGGCCAGGTCGGGGTGCTCGTTCAGTGCCGCGCGGAACTGGCGGAAGCTCTTGCCTTCGACCAGCACGATTTCGCCCTGCAACACATCACCGCGCGTCAGCTTGTCGAGCAGCGTCAAGGCGGTCAGGCCGGATTCCACCTCGTAGCTGCCGGCCTTGATCTTCGCCGCGCGCCCCAGTATCCGCCCCAGCCATTCCAACTGCCAGCCGGGCAAATCTATGCCTGCCGCCTCGACCGCCTGTGCCGCGGCGCGCAGGCTGGCCCCTGACGGCACGGAAAAGGCCGCAGGGGTGCTTTTCATTGGCAGAGGGCGCAGCGTCAGCCAGCCGGCACCCGCTATGGCTGCGAGAAATGCGAGAATCAGGACCAGCAGGACAAGCTTGAAAACACGCATGAAGGCTTGAATAAGGATGGGGCGGACGCAATCTGTACCGCTGCCGCGATAATAGCATTCACACCCCCTCGACCCGGACGCAAACCATGACCCAAGACTGGATTCCCTTACTCGCCGCCCAAGGATTGGCAGCGGATGGCGGCAGTTTCGGCGCAATCGCCGAAGAGCTTTCCGCGGCGCGCGATGGTGCCGTCGCGGCCCCCCTTGCCGACCTCGGTCTGATCCGCGCCACGGGTGAAGATGCGGGCGTGTTTCTGCATAACCTGCTGACCAACGACATCAAGGGCATCGCCCCGGGAGGAGCTCGTTTTGCCGGCTTCTGCACACCCAAGGGCCGCCTGCTGGCGCTTTTCCTGATTTGGCGGGAAGGCGAGGACTTTCTGCTGATGCTGCCACGCGAGATCCTGCCGGCAATGTTGAAAAAGCTGTCGATGTACGTACTGCGTTCCAAGGTCAAGCTGACCGACGCAACGGCGGAACGTGCCCTGATCGGCTATTCGGCTGGCGCTGCTCCGCCGGCGGCAAGCATCGATGCGTCGCTTCCCCGCTTCGGAGTGGCGGCCATCGACGGCGGACAGGCGATCCGCCTCGACGATATGCGCTGGCTGCTGGCGATCGAGGCCGGGTCTGCCGCTGCGTACTGGCAACAACTGACCGCCGCCTCGAGGCCGGTCGGGTTGGTGGCCTGGCAATGGCTGGAAATTGCTGCCGGCCAGCCGCGCGTGGTGATGGCGACCCAGGAGGCCTTCGTGCCGCAGATGCTCAACATGGAACTGCCCGCCGTGGCCGGCGTGAGTTTCAGCAAGGGCTGCTATCCCGGACAGGAAATCGTCGCCCGTACCCAGTATCTGGGCAAGGTCAAGCGGCGTACTTACCGTGCCCGCATGGCGTCCGAGGCCGTGCCCGGGACCCACGTTTTTGCCCCCGAAACGGGCGACCAGCATTGCGGCGCCATGGTCAGCGTGGCGCCCTCCCCGGCCGGCGGCTTCGAATGCCTGGTCTGCGTCCAGATAGGCGCGGTCGAAGCGGGCGAGGTTCATGTTGGCGCCCCCGACGGGGATCGCCTCGAGTTCCTGCCCCTGCCGTACGAGATCAGCTAGACCTGATGTGCCTGATCCTCGTCGCCTGGCGGGTGCATCCCGGGTATCCGCTGGTGGTGGCTGCCAATCGCGATGAATTTTTCGCCCGGCCGACAGCACCGGCCGCCTTCTGGAAGGATGCGCCGCAGGTTCTCGCCGGACGCGACCTTGAAGCCGGCGGCACCTGGATGGGGATTACCCGCGATGGGCGCTTTGCCGCCCTGACCAACTTCCGCGATCCGGCGCAGACCCGTAGCGATGCGCCCTCGCGCGGCAAACTGGTGGCGGATTTCCTCCTCGGCAATGACGCGCCGCGCACCTATCTCGACCGGATCGCCGACTACGGCCGGCGCTGCAACGGCTACAACCTGCTGGTCGGCGATGGCGAAAGCCTCTGGTGGGCGTCCAACATGGGCGGCGAGCCGCGCAAGCTGGAGCCGGGCGTGTATGGCGTGTCCAATCATCTGCTCGACACGCCCTGGCCGAAAGTCGGCGCTGGCAAGACGGCGCTCGCAGCCGCCATCGATCGCTTGCCGGACGACCAGGCCCTGTTCCAGCTGCTGCAGGATGACGGCGTCCATCCCGATGAGGCTTTACCGCAGACCGGCGTTCCGCTGGATTGGGAGCGCCTGCTGTCGTCGGCCTTCGTCAAGTCGCCAGGGTATGGGACGCGAAGTTCGACGGTACTGTGCGCGGGGCGGGACGGCTGGACCGGTTTTGACGAACAAACCTGGCTCCCCGGGGCGCAGCGCGGCGAACGCCTGCGCCACCGATTCGGGACGGCTGCAGGCTAGCCTGCGCGCACCATGGTCCGGTGCGGGATCCCGGCTTCCATGAACTCCGGCCCTTCCTCGACGAAGCCGAAGCGCCGATAAAAACCACTGGCTTGAGTCTGCGCATGGAGCGCAAGCGGCGAATGATTGCACTGCCGTGCCTCCTCCAGCAGCCGTTCCAGCAATGCGCGGCCGACGCCCTTGCCGCGCCAGTCCGCCAGCACCGCCATGCGTCCGATGTGCCCATCGGGCAGCAGGCGCCCGGTGCCGATGGCCGAGCCGTCACCATCTCGTGCGACCACGTGCCGGCTCGCCGCATCATGCTCGTCGAGCTCGATCTGGCGCGGCACCTTCTGCTCCGCGACGAACACCGCTTCGCGTACCTCGCGCGCCGCCGCTTCAAGCTCGGTCCAGTCGCCGGCCTCGACACCGAACTCGACGATATCCACCGGCACAAAAACCGGCACCAGGTTGAATAGCTCGATGATGTCGCTGTTTCGCATGCGCACGCAGCCGATCGAGCCCGGGGTGCCCATCTGCACGGTGTCGGGCGAGCCGTGCAGATAGATGTAGCGGCGCATGGTGTCCACCTCGCCGAGCCGGTTGCGCCCCGGTTCCCTGCCTGACAGCCACAGGATGCGCGTCAGTATCCAGTCGCGACCGGGAAACTGTTCGGCAAGCTGCGGCGACCACACTTCGCCGGTCGGCCGGCGGCGCACGAATACGGCATTCGCCGTCGCGCCGGCGCCGACTTTCGCGCGAATGATGTGGCGGCCGCGCGGCGTGCAAAAACTCCCGGTCTGCTCCCCTGCCCCGTTTTTCGCGGTCGATACCGGATAGCGGCGCAGCAACGCGCCACGCTCGTCATGCAGCTCGAGCGTTTGCTGCGGCAGACTGATCCGGATCTGCATCGAGCGGCTCACGCCACCTGGGTACGGCCGCGACGTGCGGCAAAGAATCCAGACAGGAGGCCGCCGCATTCCGCTTCAAGCACGCCACCGGCAACCGCGGTATGGTGGTTGAGTCGATTCTCTGCGAACAGGTCGACCACGCTGCCGGCTGCACCGGTCTTCGGATCGCGAGCGCCGAACACGACGCGCCCAACGCGCGCATGCATGATCGCACCGGCGCACATGGCGCATGGCTCCAGCGTCACATACAGGGTACAGCCTGGCAGGCGGTAGTTGCCGAGCCGCGTCGCCGCGGCGCGTAGCGCCATGATTTCGGCATGGGCCGTCGGATCGTTGCTACCTATGGGCTGGTTGAAGCCGCGACCGATGACTTCACCCTCCAGAACGACAAGGGCGCCGACCGGCACTTCGCCGGCGGCGCCCGCCTCCCGCGCCAGATCCAGCGCCAGCCCCATGAATCCACTGTCGTCCATGGGGCCGATTATGGCATTACCGCCGCCATTCGCCGGACCCTTCCCGAGTACGCGTCAGGCGTTCTTGGTGATCGCGCCGCCCGCCTCCAGCAATTGCGCCTGCGCCGCCGCCAGCCGCGCGATGGGCACGCGCGGTCCGGAGCAAGAGACGTAGGTGAGTCCGATGCGGTGGCAGAACTGGATCGATGCCGGATGGCCGCCATGCTCGCCGCAAATACCAACCTTGAGGTCGGGCTTGGTCTTGCGTCCTTCGCTCACCGCCAGCTTCATCAGTTCGCCGACGCCCTTCTGGTCCAGCACTTCGAAGGGGTTGTCCTGAAGGATTCCGGTTTCGATATAGGCGGGCAGGAACTTGTTTTCGGCGTCTTCGCGGCTGAAGGAGAACGTCGCCTGCGTAAGGTCGTTGGTACCGAAAGAGAAGAACTCGGCATCTTCGGCCATGCGCCCGGCGCGCAGGCAGGCGCGGACCACTTCGAGCATGCTGCCGAACTTGATATCCACCTTGATGCCGTGGGTCAGCTCGACCACCTTGTGCAGGCGCTGCACATAGCTGTGGATGCGACGCAGTTCCTCGACCGTCGCCACCTGCGGCACCATGATTTCCGGATGGACCTCGGTCCCTTCCTTGGCGCAGAGGGCTGCCGCTTCAAGGATGGCCTGGATCTGCATCATGTAGATTTCGGGATAGGTGATGCCCAGTCGCACACCGCGATGGCCGAGCATGGGGTTCACCTCGGACAGGGCGCGGACCTTCTTGAGTATCTTTTCCTTCTTGTGGATGGCGTCCTCTTCCAGATGCCCGTCCTTGAAGTCCTTCATGCCCACGGACAGCTTGCTCAGTCCGTCGGAGTATTGCTGGTAGAGGCGCGGGCTGAGCAGCTTCAGGGTTTCCGGCAATTCCTCGAGGGCCTTGATCGAGTCGCGCATGTGATGCAAGTGGGCGATTTCCAGTTCCAGTTGTGCCGCCGTGGGCAGGAACTCGTGCATCGGCGGATCAAGCAGGCGCACGGTCACCGGCAGGCCCTTCATGGCCTTGAAGATACCCTTGAAGTCAGCGCGCTGGATCGGCAGCAACCGATCCAGCGCGGCCTGCCTCTCCTCGACGGATTCGGCGAGGATCATCTCCTGCACGATAGGCAGGCGGTCCGAGCTGTTGAACATGCGCTCGGTGCGACACAGACCGATCCCCATGGCGCCAAAAACCCGTGCACGCGCGGCGTCGTCGGGAGTATCGGCATTGGCCATCACCTTCAGGCGTGACACTTCGTCGGCCCAGCCGAGCAGGGTTTCCATGTCCTCCGAGAAGGTCGCTTCGACCGTCGGTACTTCACCCGCATAGACCTTGCCGGTGCTGCCGTCGATGGTGATGACGTCGCCTTCATGCAGGGTGGTCTCGCCGATGATCGCGCGCCGCGCGTGGTCGTCGATGATAATGGCTTCGCAGCCCGAAACGCAGGGCTTGCCCATGCCGCGGGCCACCACCGCCGCGTGCGAGGTCTTGCCGCCGCGGCTGGTCAGGATGCCCTGCGCCTGGAAGAAGCCGTGGATATCCTCCGGCTTGGTTTCCTCGCGGACCAGGATGATTCGTTCGCCAGCCTGGCCGCGCTCTTCCGCCGAGTCGGCATCGAACACGATCTTGCCTGAGGCCGCGCCGGGGGAAGCCGGCAGGCCGGTCGCCAAGGGCTTGCCCTTGAAGTCGGCTACCAGCTGGGGCGCCAACATCTGTTCCAGCAGCGTCGGATCGATCCGCATCAGCGCCTTTTCGCGCGTGATCAAGCCGTCGCGATACATTTCGACCGAGGTACGCAACATCGCCCGCGCATTCATCTTGCCGTTGCGGGTCTGCAGACAGTAGAGAGTACCCTTTTCAATGGTGAATTCGAAATCCTGCACCTCTGCGTAGTGCGATTCGAGACGCGCGTGCAGCTCCTGTAGTTGCCGGTAGATTTCCGGCATTTCCTGCTCCATTTCGGCGATAGGCTTCGGCGTGCGAATCCCTGCCACGACGTCCTCGCCCTGGGCGTTGACCAGGTATTCACCGTAGATGATGTTCTCGCCGGTACCCGGATTGCGCGTGAAGCCGACCCCCGTGCCGGAGTCCATCCCCATGTTGCCGAAGACCATGGTCACGATGTTCACCGCTGTGCCGCTGGCCATTTCCCTGGTGATCTTGAACTGACGGCGATAATCGATGGCACGCTTGCCGTTCCAGGAGCGGAACACCGCGCCGATGGCGATTTCCAGTTGCTGGTAGGGATCTTCGGGGAAGGGCTTGCCGGTATGCCGCTGCACGATACCGAGGAACTCGGTCGCCAGTTCGGCCAGATGCTCGGCCTTGAGGTCGATGTCCTGAGCAGCGCCGTAGCGGCTCTTGATCAGGGCCATCGCCGCATCGAAATGCTCGTCGGCAATGCCCAGTGCGATTTTTCCGAAGAGCTGGATGAAGCGGCGCCATGCGTCGTAACCGAAGCGGGCGTTGCCTGTCTGCGCGATCAAGCCCTTGAGCGTGACGGGATTCAGGCCGAGGTTGAGAACGGTGTCCATCATCCCCGGCATGGACATCGACGAACCTGAACGCACCGAGACCAGAAGCGGGTTGTCACCGCCGCCAAAGGTCTTGCCGGTCTTCTTCTCCAGTGCCTTCATGTGCGCCAGCGTCTCTTCCATCGCGCCCTCGGGCAAGCGATCCTTGTCGAGGAATGCAAGACAGGCGTCGGTCGTGATAACGAAACCGGGTGGCACGTTGAGTCCGATTTGCGTCATCTCGCAAAGGTTTGCCCCCTTGCCGCCGAGCAGCATCTTGTTCTTGCCGTCGCCTTCCTCGAAAGCAAATACCCATTTCCGTTTCATGACTAATTCTCCTTGTTGAATCATCTGATTGCCGCTATGCACAAATATTGCCATGCTATCCTTCCAGAAGGGGTATTTTAGTGATGAAAACAGCTTTCCGGGCGATAAGCGAATTCCATCGCGACGCAAGATGCGCTAAATTAGGAGCGGTGGATTCTGTTGAAGCATTGGTGCCGGAAAGTCGTGGCGCCGAACAGAAATAGTGTGATCGAGCCGTGACTTCCATTTTAATTTCGGGCCGCGATTGCTGCCCTGGCCAAGGATCGCGATGAACATCGTCCTGGAAAAGCGCATCAGGGAATGGACTCTGGTCAGCCTGGTCGGCGCCATGGCCGTACTCGCCAACCTGCCGGAACGTGTCCTCAGCCGCATCGGGGTCCAGACCGAGCTGTTGATGGCCGTATTGGGCGTGCTGGTGGTGCTTGCACTGTTCCTCTATGTGCGGTTTTTCTTTTTCCTGCTCTATATGCTGTTGATCGCCGGCGCCAACCTGCCCGACCACTGGGCG
>JAIOPW010000555.1 GCA_021413665.1 Rhodocyclales bacterium
CCGCCAGCGTGCGGTCGAAGTAACCGCCACCGTAGCCCAACCGGAAACCCCGCGGATCGAAGGCCACCAGCGGCAGCAACACGATGGTGGGAACGAGGGCGATGTCCGCGGCCGGGATCGGGATGCCGTGGCGGTCGCTGGCCATGGCGGACGCAGGCGTCCAGGCGCGGAAACGCATCGGCGCGGCGGCGGTTTCGACGACCGGCATCGCGATGCGCCAGCCGCGTTCAATCAGCCGCGCCGCCAGCGGTCGCGCGTCGAATTCGTTACGCACCGGCGCGCAGAAGGCGAGGACCTGCGGCGGCAGCGGCGCCAGCAGGGCATCGAGTTCGCGCTCGATCCGTGTCGAAAGCGCCGCATGGGTCTTTTCATCCAGCGCCATGCGGGCGGCCAGCTTCTCCCGGCGCAGCGCGGCGCGAAAAACGGAGGAATCGGCGGTGTGTTCGCTGGACGAAGAGGGGGTGGGCATGTGCTAACGTGGAGCCGGAACAAGTCGAGACCAAAACATTTGATGAACTATAACCCCAAGCCCGCCCTGTCACTATCGCGGATTGCCCTGCGCGCGGTCTTTGCATGCGCCGTCGCCGTGCCGTCAGCGCCGACTCTCGCCGATCGCGGCGACGCGGCTTTTCTGTCGGCGCGCGAAGCCTTCCGCAACGGCGAGCGCGTGCGCCTGGGGCGGCAAATGGAGGCATTGCAGGGCCATCCGCTGCAACCCTGGGCCGAATACTGGGCCTTGCGCCTGCGTCTCGACGATGGCGACGCCAACGGGGTACCGGACTATCTGGGCCGCCATCCGGACGCCTATCTCGCGGAGAAGTTGCGAGGCGACTGGCTGCGCGTACTGGGCAAGAACAGCGATTGGGAAAGTTTCCAGCGTGAGCGGCCGGCGCTGGCCCTGCCCGACGCCGAAGTGAACTGCTATGCGGCGCAGGCGGCGCGGACGCCGGACGCGGTAAGGACGCTGTGGAACAGCAGCCAGGATCTGCCGCAGGCCTGCGAGGTTCTGGTCGACCAACTGGTGGCCGCCGGTGACCTGACCGTGGAAGAAGTCTGGCAGCGCGTGCGCCGGTTGTTCGAAGCCAAACGGGTGGGCGCCGCGCGCAGCGCCGCGGCCTATCTGCCGGCCAGCGAAGGGTTCGACGGACGCGGGCTCGAATCGATCGCGCAAAGCCCCGCCCGCCATCTCGACAGGCTCCCTGCCGCCTTTGCCGCCCGGCGTGGCGGACGCGAAGTGGCCCTGTTCGCGGTGCAGCGCCTGGCGCGCAACGACCCGCAGGACGCGGCAAAGCGCTTTGGCCGCGTCGAATCCCACTTCAGCGCGGAAGAACGCGCCTACGCCTGGGGCCAGTTGGCCTGGCAGGCGGCGCTGCGGCATCAGCCGGAGGCGCTGGACTGGTACGACAAGGCGGCCGGGACTATCCTGTCCGAGGAGCAGATGGCCTGGCAGATCCGCGCCGCCCTCCGCGTGCATGACTGGGGCGTGGTGCGCCGCGCGATCGCGACGATGCCGCCGACGGCGTCGGCACAACCGGACTGGACCTACTGGCAGGCGCGCGCCCTGGCCGCGCAAGGCCGGTCCGACGAAGCGCGCGCGCATTACCTGAAAATCGCCGGCCAGCCGAATTTTTACGGCAACCTCGCCGACGAGGAACTGGGCCGCGTGGTCGAAGTGCCGCCGCGCGCGGCGGCCCCAAGCATCGAGGAGCTGGCGCTGGCCGCCGCAAACCCGGGCTTGCAGCGCGCGCTGGCCCTGTTCCGCGTCGACATGCGGGTCGAAGGTGTGCGCGAATGGGTCTGGTCGCTGCGCGGCATGGACGACAGAACCCTGCTGGCGGCGGCGGAGTTCGCCAAACGGCATGAGGTGTGGGATCGCGCCATCAATACCGCCGACCGGACCCAGACGCAGCACAACTTCAGCCTGCGCTACATCGCCCCCTTCAGCGACCGGGTGCTGCCCAAGGCCGACGAACTTGCGCTCAACAATGGCTGGGTCTATGGCCTGATGCGCCAGGAATCGCGCTTCATCATGAACGCCAAATCCTCGGTCGGCGCCAAGGGGCTGATGCAGCTCATGCCGGCCACGGCGAAATGGGTGGCGAAGAAAATCAACCTGAGCAACTTCCATCCGGCACGCGTCACCGAAATGGACACCAATGTCACGCTCGGCACCCACTACATGAAGATGGTGCTCGAATCGCTCGACAATCATCCGGTGCTGGCTTCCGCCGCCTACAACGCCGGCCCCGGCCGCGCCCGCAAGTGGCGCGCCGAGCGGCCGCTGGAAGGCGCGATCTATGCCGAAACCATTCCCTTCAGCGAAACGCGCGACTACGTCAAGAAAGTCATGAGCAACGCGGTGTATTACAACACCCTGTTCGAAGGCAAACCGCAGTCCCTGAAAAGCACCCTGGGCGTGGTTCGCGCGCGCGGACAGGGCGAGGCCGGAGTGGAGCAACTGCCATGAGCAACGTTCTCGTCATCGGCGGCACCGGGTTTCTCGGTTCCGCCGTCGTCCGCGAACTGGCGCGCCGCACCGCCGGCGCCGACTCTTGTTTTACGCTGCCGACGCGCCGGCGCGAACGCGCGAAACACCTGTTTGTGCTGCCGACCGCTCGCGTGGTGGACGCCGACGTGCACGATCCGGCGACGCTGATGCGCCTGATGGATGGACAGGACGCGGTCATCAATCTGGTCGGCATCCTCAAAGGTGGCGAAGGCCGGCCCTATGGCGAAGGCTTCGCCCGTGCCCACGTCGAACTACCGCAAAAGATCGCCGCAGCCGCCAAAGCCACCGGGGTGCGCCGGGTAGTGCATGTCTCGGCGCTGAAGGCGGCGGCCGATGCGCC
>JAIOPW010000556.1 GCA_021413665.1 Rhodocyclales bacterium
TTTGATCGTCGATTCGTCGATGGTCGCGTCGAACAGGTCCACCACATCACGAACGAAAGGATCCTGCTCGATCGACGCGATGGCGCGGTCCTGGCGTTCGCGCTGCTGGTTTCGGCTGCGCTCGGCCGGGGTTTCCGCCGCCGGCTCCGCCACATCGATTTCGAGGCGCAGCCCCTGCCCGCAGCAGTTCTGCAACCCGGCCTGCAGCTTCTCCTGCTGAGGCTTGCCGAGCAAATGCCTGTGCGCCGGTGCCAGGCGCAGGCGGATCGACGTCGCTGTCCGCTCGGACAACTCGCAGTGCTGAGCCAGTTGCTTCGCCATGCCGGTCAGCGGCAGGCGTGCCACCAGCGCATGCCAATCCTCATCCACCGGAGATGCCGCCGCGGCTACCGGCGCCGGCGCTGCAACGGAGGTCGGCTCTGGCGGCACGGCGACGGAGGCCTTGGCAGGCGCGACTTGCGGTGCTAAGGGGTTCGACTTGCGCGCCGCCGGCGGCGGCGCGACCGTCCTTGTCGCACCCGCACGTTCGGGCCTGAATGCGTGCAACCTGAGCAGCGTCATGACGAAGCCGGCATAGTCATCCGGTGCCAGCGACAGTTCATCACGGCCGTGTATCGCGATCTGGTAGGCGAGCTGCAGGAACTCGGGATCAAGCGCCTGACCGTAGGCTGCGAGGCGGGCACGCTCCGTGTCGTCGAGCAGGGCGTCTGGCGCAAACTGTGCCAGCGCAATCCGATGGAACAGCGTCGCCAGTTCCTGCAAGCCGCCATCAAAGGACAGGCTGCGGGCATCCATCAGCTTGGCGACGTCCAGCATGGCGTGGACCTCCTGCGCCACAAGACCGTCGAGCACAGCGAACAGGTGCTCGTCTCCCACCGTGCCGAGCATGGCCCGAACACCTTCGTCCTCGACCTTGCCCGCGCCGTGCGCGATGGCCTGGTCCAGAAGAGACAGCGCATCGCGCATGCTGCCTGCGGCACCCTTGGCCAGATGGCGCAAGGCGGCCTGGTCGAAGGCCACGCCCTCGGCTTTCAGCACGCGCGTCAGGTGGTCCACAATATGAGTCAGCGGCATCTGCTTCAGGTTGAATTGCAGGCAGCGCGACAGCACCGTGACCGGTATTTTTTGCGGATCAGTCGTGGCGAGGATGAACTTGACATGCTCCGGCGGCTCCTCCAGCGTCTTCAGCATCGCGTTGAAGGCATGCCCCGACAGCTGATGCACTTCGTCGATCACATAGACCTTGTAGCGGCCGATCGTCGGCGCGTAGGTGGCACGCTCCAACAGCTGCGTCATGTCGTCGACGCCGCGGTTCGAGGCGGCATCGAGTTCGATGTAATCGACGAAGCGGCCGGTATCGATCGCGGTGCAGGCGGAACAGGTGCCGCAAGGGGTGGAACTGACACCGGCCTCGCAGTTGAGCGCCTTGGCCATGATGCGGGCCAGCGTGGTCTTGCCTACGCCGCGCGTACCGGTGAACAGGTAGGCGTGGTGCAGGCGGTTCTGGTCCAGCGCATGGGTCAGCGCCCGTACGACGTGCTCCTGCCCGACCAGGGTTGCGAAGGACTTGGGGCGCCACTTGCGGGCGAGGACCTGATAGCTCATGCGGCGATTTTATCAGGCCCTATGGCGGGATAACGTCGATTCCCCGCGGGATACGGACGCGAAAAACGGGGCGGCCGAACCGGCCACCCCGCACTTGCTCTGCCACAAGCCGCGCCGGGCGGCCTGTGCTGACGTCAGCCTCTGCGTGCCTCGGGCGCAGTGGGGCCGCCCTGCCCTTCGCCGCGCGGACCACCGCGACCCAGCCCCGGATGGCGCCCGGCAGAGGCGAAATGCTTGTCCGCCGCGGCCTTCTGCTCGGGTGTCAGGGCCGAATAAAGGCGCGTGAAGGATTCGTTGACCGAGTCCATGGCGGTGACGCGCTCCTTCATGCTCGCCTGCATCTGCGCCATGCGCTCCGGCGCAGTCAAGGCCTTTTCGTCCTTCATGCGCTCGCGCATGGCCTGCATGCCCTTGCCGGCTTCCGTCTTGGACTTCTCGGCGAACGCCTGCCAGAGCGGCTCCTGCTGAGCGTTGAGCTTGAGTTCGCCCTTGAACTGGTTGAGACGCTGTTCGATGCGAGCCGACGGATCCATCATGCCGCCCCGCTGCATCGAACTGCGCATCATGCCGGCCTTGCCCTCCGGACCACAACCGGGACCCTGTCCCTGGGCGTGGGCGATGCCGAAAAACACCGCGCTGGCGGCGAGAAATCCTGCAACGATCTTGTTTCTGTGGTTCATGCTGTGCTCCTGTCTTGAATGCCGAATGGCAGGACGCATTAGAGCCGCCGGCTGTAAGCCGGATGTGACGGGCACGGGAAGTTTGTAAGCGGAGATTGCGGACCCGCAGGCCATTGCGGCAAAGGGGCGGCGAGCCTGACCCCCGGCACTTGCGGAAAATGGCTGTGGCTGCTTCCTTCCGGACCTGACCAGGTTCACCACCCCTCAATGCGGGGAGACCCGCCGCGGCGCGAATTCTATCAGCGCCGTAGCGCCGGCGCCGACTTTAATACGTGATATCAGCCTCCGCCGCGCTGGTAATGCAGACTGAAACGCTGCATGAAACGCTCTTGGTCTGCCCCTGCCAAGCCGTCGAACTCGATTTCGACGCGATGGCGCTCGAGCCTGACCATACCTATTTCCAGTGGTGCGATCGGCATCAGGCGTATCGCCCAGCCCGGACCGCAAAAGCGGCCGTCGATTTCACGCAGTTCCACCTCGCCCGTCGCCAGCGGCAGGACTCGAAGGAAATCGGCTCGTGTTGTCGTGGCCTCATAGGCCAGTGGAAACTTCATCCACCGGCCACGGGCGGCCAGATGGCCAGGGTTTCCCCTTCCCGCAAGCGGCGTCCGGCCCTTTCCTCGGGCGGCACGAAGTGACCGTCGATCAGTACGAGCTTGACCAGGTTCTCGGGCAGGTT
>JAIOPW010000535.1 GCA_021413665.1 Rhodocyclales bacterium
GCTGTACTACATCGGCGGCATCATCAAGCACGCCCGCGCCCTGAACGCCATCACCAACCCGCTGACCAACTCCTACAAGCGCCTGGTGCCCGGCTACGAAGCCCCGGTCAAGCTGGCCTACTCGGCACGCAACCGTTCCGCCTCGATCCGCGTCCCCTATGTGCATTCCGACAAGGCCCGCCGCATCGAAACGCGCTTCCCCGATCCGGGCGCGAACCCCTATCTGTGCTTCACCGCGCTGATGATGGCCGGCCTCGACGGCGTGCAGAACAAGATCCACCCCGGCGATCCGGCCGACAAGAACCTGTACGACCTGCCGCCGGAAGAGGATGCCAAGATCCCGACCGTCTGCTCCAGCCTCGATCAGGCGCTCGACTACCTCGACAAGGATCGCGAGTTCCTGACGCGTGGCGGGGTGTTCAGCAACGAAATGATCGACGCCTACATCGAGCTGAAGATGGAAGAAGTCCAGCGTTTCCGCATGACGACGCACCCGGTCGAGTTCGACATGTACTACTCGATCTGACGAAGCCGCACAGCGGACGGACCGGCGCAAAACGCTGGCCGCCCCGCTACGGATCTCCGCCTCCGGGCGATCGATGAAAAGGGACAGGGCCAAGCCTGTCCCTTTTTGTTTCTGCGGCGCCCCGGGTTCCCCCGCGACGGAACCACGATTTGGCGATGTTCCTGCAATTGACATACACTCCAAAGCCATGAAACCCTTTCTCATCGCCATCCCGCTCCTGCTGCCGCTGACCGGAACTGCCAGCACGCTCTACAAGTGCACGGATGATTCCGGCGTGGTTCTATTCACCAACCAGAAGACCAGCAAGAAGAATTGCACCGTGCTTTCCCAGCAATCGCCGGTCGCACCATCCGGCGGCAACGGCACCAAGGCGCGCGCTGCGGCGACGCCTACGCCGGGTGACTTCCCCCGGGTTTCGGGCAATGAACAGAAGGCCCGCGACAGCGACCGCCGCGCCATCCTCGACAAGGAACTGGCCAACGAACTGCAGAGCGTCGAGAAAGCGAAGAAGGCCCTGTCCGACGCCGGCAACCAGCCCGTGGACAAGTTGCAGCCCCTGCGCGATACGGTTGCCTTGCACGAACGCAATGTCGAGTCGCTGAAGAAAGAACTCGGCAACCTCCGGTAAGCGGCGGTACGCCTTGGGCCCTGCGCGGCTGGTGCGCTTCTTGCACAAATCATC
>JAIOPW010000536.1 GCA_021413665.1 Rhodocyclales bacterium
CTCGCCGACGTCCGCCGTCTTCGACATGAAGCCGATGCCGGCATACAGCATGATGGTGGCGAACAGGAAGATGTAGCCGAGGATCTTGTTCGGCACGCCCATCTGCTCGAGGATGCCGACGAGAATGACGAAGGCAACGAAGCCGCCGGTATAGAAGCTGTAATAACGCTTCAGGTTGGAGGCGAATTGCGATTGGGTGATTTGTCCGGACATGTCAGTCGAGCTCCCCTTCATGGACGCCGTATTCCTTGTCCAGGTTGTTCATGTAATAGGCGTAATAGGCGATGATCGCGACGTAAATGATCAAGGAGCCCTGCGCCGACATGTAGAAGCCCAAGGGGCCGAGGAAGTTGATTTCGTTGAGTTCGCGGGCATACCAGCCCATGACGAACGTGACCACGAACCAGAGGACAAGCAGAATCGTGCTTATCTTCAGGTTGATGTTCCAGTACTGCTTGTGCTTCTCAGTGAGTTGCATTTAGCACTCCTCCTTTTGGCTTTGCGGCGGATCGAAAACGCCCGCCGTTCCTATGGCGCACATCGGGGTTCCCCTGTTTTGTGCGCCTAGCGTGTTCCCGGGGTGGCGGCAAGGAAATAATTAACACCAATTGCCCCAAGATACGGCCATTGTCCGACAACAATCCTGACGGGAAGCTTACAAACTTGCTTACAAGCCGATCGGGAAGCTGCCCGAGTGTCGTGTCGGCGGGGCCGCCGGACCACCAGCAGCCTCGGTGAGGAGCGGAAAACTGACGCGGAACAGGCTGCCCGTTTCATTGCCGCCGGTCAGCAGATCTATCCTGGCCTGGTGCAGCTCGGCGATCTCGGCGGCGATCGGCAGGCCCAATCCGCTGCCGTCGGCGTCGGTTCCCAGCACGCGGTAGAAGCGTTCGAAAACGCTCCCGCGTTCCTCCACCGGAATGCCGATGCCGTCGTCGTCTACTTCGACCACCGCCAGATTCTCGGCGTGGGTGCGCACCGTGACATGGCCTCCCGGCGGCGTGTACTTGATCGCGTTGTCCACCAGGTTGGTCAGCAGTTCGCGCAGCAGCACGGGCACACCGTTGATCATGAGCGGCCGGCCGCAATCCTCGAAACCGAGGTCGATGCGCTTGGCCATTGCGCGCACCACCCATTCTTCGGTGACGCTGCGCGCCAGGGCATCGAGGTCGAGGGGCACGACCCGGTGCAGCTTTTCGTGGCTGGCCTCGGCGCGCGCCAGCATCAGCAACTGGTTGATCAGGTGTGAAGCGCGGTCGGTGCTTTCGGCAATCAGTTGCAGCGCGTGGCGCATCTGCGCCGGATCGGTCTCGGACAGCGCGATCTCGGTCTGGGTCTTGAGCCCCGTCAATGGCGTGCGCATCTGGTGCGCGGCCTGGGCGATGAAGCGCTGCTGCGCCTGCAGGTTTTCTTCCAGCCGTCCCATCATCTGGTTGAAGGCGACCACCACCGGACGCACTTCGTCCGGAACCCTGGTCACCGGAATTGGCGACAGGTCGGACGGGCGGCGGCGGTGGATGCGTTCCTGCAGCAGGCGCAGCGGCGCAATGCCGCGCATCAGCCCCAGATAGACAAGGATCACCGCCAACGGAATGATGGCGAACTGCGGCAGCAGGACGCCGGAAATGATGCTGGACGACAGCGCTTCGCGTTTGCGCAGGGTTTCGGCGACCTGCACCACCACCGGAGGCAGGTTCCTGACCGGGATGAAGGTGTAGGCAATGCGCACGTTCTCGGCTTCGATCCGATCATCGCGAAACAGTACCTTGCCCGCTTCGAGCTTTGCCGGCAGGGGTGGCCATGAGATCTCCTTGTCGCCCTGGATTACCCGCGTGTTGGGCGCCACCACCTGGTAGAAAAGAGTATCGGTATCGTCGGCGCGCAACAGCGTGCGCGCCGATGCCGGCAGATTCACCGCGACCCGGCCGCCATCGATCGTAACCAGGCGCGCGATGGCGCTGACGTTGTCGGCCAATGCCTGGTCGTAGGGCTGGTTGGCAATGTAGGCGGCAACGTGGTTGGTGGCGGCGATCGAAATCGGCCACAGCAGCAGCAGCGGCGCCAGCATCCAGTCAAGGATTTCGCCGAACAGTGAATTCGGGTACTCGAAGTTTACGAAGGGATTTGCGCCGCGACCGGGGGCGGCGGGTCGGCCCCCGGGGTCAGGTTTTGCCATCTGCCGGATCTGCGGGTTTCTCCAGGCAGTAGCCGAGGCCGCGTACCGTTGTGATGCGGGCGCCACCGGGTTCCAGCTTTTTGCGCAGACGATGAATATAGACCTCGATGGCATTGTTGCTGACTTCCTCGCCCCAACTGCACAACTGGTCGACCAGTTGGTCCTTCGCCACCAGGCGTCCGGCGCGCAGCAACAGGATTTCGAGCAGCGCCAGTTCGCGCGCCGAGAGTTCGACGATTTCGCCGTTGAGGCGGGCCATGCGCTCGGACTGGTCGTAGGACAGGGCGCCGACTTCGATGCGCGTCGGATTGCCGGTACCGCGCCGGGTCAGCGCCCGCGCCCGCGCGAACAGCTCCGGCAAGGCAAAAGGCTTGGTCAGGTAGTCGTCGGCGCCGGCATCGAGCCCGCGTACCCGGTCGTCGACGCCATCCTGGGCGGTCAGCACCAGTACCGGCATCGTCAGCTTGCGCGCGCGCAGGCGCTTGAGCACATCGATGCCGGACAGGCGCGGCAAGCCGAGGTCGAGGATCAGCAGGTCGTACTGCTGCGAGAGCAGGGCGGTGTCGGCATCCGCGCCGTTGTTGACATGGTCCACGGCATAGCCGGATTTGCGCAGGGCGGAGACCAGGCCCTGGGAAATGATGCGGTCGTCTTCGGCAAGCAGGATTCTCATGGCGGCGGCTGGCTGGTGGGGATCCTAAGCGGGTCTCAAATCACGGCCCAGCTTGCCACAGATCAGGCTTTTGGCAAACGGGCGCTGACACTGACCCAGAACTCCTCGGCCTTTCTTTTCCCGGCCATCGCCTGAATGACGTCGCGGCACTTTTGAAGCCGGGCGGTGAGCTCGTCAAGCCCCTTGCACTTCTCCACCAGCGCCGTCAGATCGTCCGCTCCCGGCCCCAGATAGGCAACCAGTGCACGGCAGGCATAGCGCGAAGCCGACTGCAGCGAGACCTCGACGTCGGCCTGCGCTGCCGGTGGGGCCGCCGCCGCGGGCGCAACCGACGGGGCCACCGATGAAGCCGCGGAAGCGACTTCGGGCGCGGCCGTTGCGCCCGCGGTCGCGGTTCCGGGAGCGATCTCGATGTAGCCGTCCGCCAGCAGGCTGTTGAGAATGCCTTCGCTGGTCGGGTGGGCGTTTTTTGCCAACAGGCCGCTGCGGGTGGTCTTGTCGTCCACCATGATGAGCATCGTCCGTTCGCGCATGCCCAGCCGGTTGGCGCGGGTTGCAATCTCGGTACGTCCCTTTTCGGTCTTGCGATAGACGCCATCGCCTGCCATGTATCCCCTCCCTTTCATGTCCCCGGCTTCTGCCGGGTGACCGCATCCCTTGCCGGGATATTCGGGTTGTGGCGAAATGATAGCGTGTCCGCAGCCGCTGCGGGTATTACTTACGTAAATGACGCCCGTCGCAATTCGGGGCCCGGCCTGCCAGCGAAGACTTTTAGCGATGTCGCAATGCAAAACCCCCGACCCTGTTTCCAGAGCCGGGGGTTTCGATCAGTACGGCCCAAGCAGGAGGGGGGTACGGGGGAAACCTGGGGTTCCCCTGTTCCGAGCTTGGGATATGAAATCGGCTTCGCCGATTACATATCCATGCCGCCCATGCCACCGCCGCCGGCCGGCTTGTCTTCGACCAGCTCGGCGACCATGCAGTCGGTGGTCAGCATCAGGCCGGCCACCGAAGCGGCGTTCTGCAGCGCGGTGCGTGTCACCTTGGTCGGATCCAGCACGCCCATGGC
>JAIOPW010000067.1 GCA_021413665.1 Rhodocyclales bacterium
TTCGATCACCAGGCGCGCCGATTCGAGCCGCGGCGGAGCCTGCTCGGAAATCGAGGGCGGCGTTTGCAGCAGCAACTGCCTGTTGCGGTAGTAGTTGGAAATGTGCGAGAACAGGTCGACCGCCGGTTCGGGAGTGCGGAACGTGGGAATGCCTGCGCCCTTGAACAGCTTGCGCGCTTCGCTCACCTGATCCTCGCCCATCCAGCAGGTCACCAGGGGCTTGTCGCTTTGCCGTGCGATCTCGATTACGGTACGTGCGGCCTGGGTCGGGTCGGTCATCGCCTGCGGCGTGAGGATGGCCAGCACGCCATCCACGTGGTCATCGTCGATGCAGGCCTGCAGCGCGGCGCCATAGCGCGCCGGATCGGCGTCGCCGAGGATGTCGATCGGATTGGATTTTGACCAGGTGGCGGGAAGGATCTCGTTGAGGCGGGTGATGGTGGCCGGGTCGAGCTGGGCCAGCGGAATGCCGATGTCCGCGGCGTGGTCGGCCGCCATGACGCCGGGGCCGCCGCCATTGGTGATGATCGCCAGGCGTTTGCCGCGCGGCCGGAAATGCGAGAACAGGGCGGACGCCGCGGCATACATCTGGCCGACGTTGGCCAGGCGCACGACACCGGCGCGACGCAGCGCGGCATCGAATACGTCGTCGGCGCCCACCAGCGCGCCGGTATGCGAGAGCACGGCCTTCTCGCCCGCCGGATGCTTGCCCACCTTGATCAGCAGCACCGGTTTGCAGCGTGCCGCGGCGCGCAAGGCGCTCATGAAGCGGCGCGCATTCTTGATACCTTCGATGTAGAGGAAGATGTTCTCGGTACGGGGATCGGAGACCATGTAGTCGAGCACTTCGCCGAAGTCGATGTCGCTTTCGGAACCCAGCGAAACGACATTGGAGAAGCCGACCTTGTTGGGCAGCGCCCAGTCGAGGATCGCGGTGCACAGCGCGCCGGATTGGGAAATGAGGCCGATGGTGCCGGCGTTGGCGCTGCCGTGGGCAAAAGTCAGGTTGAGCTGGCTGCCGGGACGCATGATGCCGAGGCAGTTGGGACCGATCAGGCGCATACCGTGGCGACGGGCATTTTCCAGCGCGGCGCGTTCCAGCGCGGCGCCGCGCGGCCCGGCCTCGGCAAAGCCGCCGGAAATGATGATGGCGTTCTTGCAGCCGGCGCGACCGCAGGCGTCGATGATCTCGGGAACCGTTGCGGCCTTGGTGCAGATCACGGCGATGTCGAGTCGCTGCGGAATGGTGTCAACCGAGGGGTAGCTTTGCTGGCCGAACACGGTCTCGTGTTTCGGATTGACGAAGAACAGCTTGCCCTTGTAGCCCGAGTCGAGCATGTTGCGGACCAGGGTGACGCCGATCGAGTTGGGTGTTTCGGAGGCGCCGACGATGGCGATCGAGTTCGGTTCGAATAGCGTGTGCAGGTAGTGTTGCTCGTTATGCATGGCGGCGCTCCGCAGCGTCTTTGGGGCGAGTGATCGGAAGGTTGGTGCAGCGCAGCAAAAAGCATAGCACCTGCGGCCGCTCCTGCCTAGCGGAGTATTTGCGTCCTGCCGGAATTCTGGCGTCTGCCGTGCAGGAAATGACCGTAATGGCGATCCGCGCTGAGGATGTGGTTGATCAGCCAGTCGGTCAGCAAGCGCTTGACGCGAAAGGCCAGATAGACGCGATTCTCTTCACCGCGTTCGATTTCGCGACGCAACTCGCCAAAGTACTCGAAAAAGCGCTGGTGCTGACGTATGTGCAGGTCGAGAAAGGGGTATTCGTCCTGTTCCATCAGTTGCTCTTCAATCGTGAAATCGTGGGCCGCGGCGAACTGGATTTGCGCCAGAAGGGGCGGCGTGAGTTCCCAGGCGCCGACGTTGACCGCGCGCGCCAGCCCATTCATGTCGATCAGCAGGTTCTGGTGCGCCGTGTCCACCTCGGACTGGCCAAAGGAATACTCGTTGCGCCAGCTTGCGGACAGTTCGGCCTTCTGGTTGCCCAGATCGCGGAAAGGGGCGTCGCAGCGTTCGAGATAGACCCGGGCGGCATCGTCGTCCGGAGCGCTGGCCAGATAGTCGCCGAGCCGTTCCTGGGCGATGGGAATGTCATCGAGGTGGAAGTAGGCCAAGGCCTGCTCGAAGACCTTCAGGCCCTGGGTCTTGGCCTCCCGCAAGGGGGCGGGGTCGCCGTTGAAGACCTCATACACCGATTGGGAGTCCTGCTTGCCGCGCACATGCGTTCGATCGAGAAAGCGGATCGACCAGAGGTTCGGCTGGTCGAGGCAGTAGAGCGTGTATTCGCTGATCAGGATCGAAACCCGGTACTCCTTGGTCAGGCGTTCCAGTCGGGCGGCGAGGTTGACCGCGTCGCCGATCACCGTGCCGTCCATCCTCGCCGCGCCGCCGACGGTGCCGAGGATCACGATCCCGGTGTTGATGCCGATGCCGATCTTGATCGGACGATAGCCGGCGCGCCGGCGCCCCTCGTTGTATTCCTCCAGCTGCTTCAGCATCGCCTGGCTGCAACGCAAAGCGGCATCCGGCGAATCGGGAAACAGCGCCATGATGGCGTCGCCGATGTACTTGTCGATGAAGCCACCGTGGGCCGCGATCACCGGCTCCATGTGTACCAGGTAGGAGTTGAGGAAGTTGAAGTTTTCCTGCGGGCTCATCGATTCCGACAGCGAGGTGAAGTCGCGGATGTCGGCGAACAGGATGGTCATCTTGCGTTCGACCTGTTGCCCGAGTTCAACCTTGCGGATGTCTTCGATGCCGAGCAGGTTGAGGAACTCGCGCGGCACGAATCGTCCATAGGCATCGGTTGTCGTGCTCAGTCGCTCGCGCAGGGCGTCGTTGTTGTCGGTGGCGTCGCCGGCGGGTGTGCTCGGTGGTGCGGGCATGGAGATTCGGCTCAACGTTTGGCGTGTGCCGTGATTTGGAGTCAAAATGATACCCGACATGACCGCACATATGAACGAAAGGCCTTCGCCCTGGGTTGAACGCTTCCTGCCGCTGATTACGGCGGGCGGCTCGGTGCTGGATCTTGCCTGCGGGAATGGAAGGCATTCGCTGCTGATGGCGGAGCGCGGCTACCGGGTGGACGCGGTCGATCGCGACGCCGAAGCCGTAGCCGGAATCTCGGCCAGGGCGCCCGGCATCACGGGGCGGACCGCCGATCTCGAAAGCGGTCCCTGGCCGTATCACGGTAGCGCGTTCGACGGCATTGTCGTCACCAACTATCTCTATCGGCCGCTGTTGCCCATGCTGCTCAATGCGCTGGAGGTGAATGGCGTGCTGATCTACGAAACCTTCATGGTCGGCAACGAGCGCTTCGGCAAACCATCCAATCCGGCCTTCCTCTTGCGCCAGGGCGAGCTGCTGGACGTGGTGAGGCGGCGGCTTACCGTGGTGGCCTTCGAACAGGGCGAGGTCGACCTGCCACGACCGGCGATGGTGCAGCGTTTGTGCGCGACGCGCCGCCTGGGGTCGCGCCTGCCCTGACGTCGCCCGTCTTCGCCGGCGACCGTTCACGCCCTGTTTTCCACAGCCGGTCGCAAGTCCGCTGTTGAAGTGCGGGTGGCGTGGAATAATCCCCCCATGTACTCGACCCTGCATCGTTTGCTGGCCACGCTGGCCGGCAATACCCTTATCGCGGTGTTTCTCACGCTGCTCGGCGTCGGGGGTGGCTGGACGGTCAATATGATCGTCTCGCAGTGCATCGGGCTGTCGATTCTTGGCGCCTGCACCCTGGCCGGCCGGATGGTGGCCGAAGGGCCACGCCGCGTCGTGGCCGTCATTGGGGCGGCGCCGGTCGGCGTCGCGACTGGCTTGTTGCTTGGCGTCAGTCTGAGCGGCGTGGGCTGGGACGAATGGCCGGCCGTCGCCTGGCAGGCGGTCACCATCGGCACGACGCTGGGCGTCATGGGCAGCGGCTTTTTCTATCTGCGGGAACGCAACCTGGCGCTGGCGGCGGAAGTGCAGCGACGCGAGAACCGTCGATTGGAAGCGGAGAAACAGAGCCTTGCGGCGCAATTGCGCATGCTCCAGGCGCAGATCGAGCCGCACTTCCTGTTCAATTCGCTGGCCAACGTCGCGGCGCTGATCGAGGCCGATCCGAAGCTCGCCGGCCGCCTGCTGGATGCCTTGATCCGCTACCTGCGTTCCAGTCTTGTCCGTACCCGCGAGGAGGGCGGTACGCTGGGGGACGAGGTGGCCCTGCTTGCGGCCTACCTGGATGTGCTGAAGATCCGCATGGGCGAGCGCCTCGCCTATTCCTTCGACATCCCTGCGGAATTGCTGGCGACGGCCCTCCCGCCCATGCTGCTGCAACCTCTGGTCGAAAACGCGGTCCGGCACGGCCTGGAGCCGAAGGTCGCGGGCGGGCATGTCGCCGTCGCGGCGCTGCGGCAGGGCGACGGCCTGTGGATTCGGGTGACGGACGACGGCCTGGGCTTTGCCCAAAACCCCGGGGAAGGCATCGGCCTGGCCAATATCCGGGCACGCCTTGCCGCACTCTACGGTCCGGCGGCGCGGCTTGAATTGAGTTCGGAAGTCGGCGCTGGCGTGACGGCGACAATGAGCCTGCCGATCGGGGCCGCGCCATGAAGGCGATCATCGCCGACGACGAGCCGCTGCTGGCAAAGCACCTGCAGGCGCGGCTGACGGCCGCGTGGCCGCAACTCGAAATCGCCGGCCTTGCCGCCAATGGCATCCAGGCGCGGGAGATGATCGAGGAACTGCGGCCGGACCTTGCCTTTCTCGACATACGCATGCCCGGTTTGACGGGGCTCGACGTGGTGCGGGCGCTGTCGGCGGAGGCCCGCCGCCATTGCCGCGTGGTCTTCGTCACGGCCTATGACGAATTTGCGGTGCAGGCCTTCGAGCGGGAAGCGGTGGATTACCTGCTCAAGCCGGTGACCGATGACCGGCTGCGGGCCGCGGTCGCTCGTTTGCGGCGCGTGATGGAGCTGCCGGCAACGGCGGATTCCGCGGATATCCTGCAGCGATTGCAGGCGCTGCTGCCGAAAGCCGTCGAGCACCTGCGCTGGGTGCGCGCATCGGTGGGCAACGACGTGCGGCTGGTTGCGGTCGATGAAGTCTGCTACTTCCAGGCCACCGACAAATACACGGCGGTGTTTACCCGCGACGCGGAACTGCTGATTCGCACCTCGATCAAGGAACTGGTCGAGCAGCTCGATCCGGCCCATTTCTGGCAGGTGCATCGCGGCACGCTGGTGAATGCGCGACAGATCGTTTCGGCACGCCATGACGCGCTCGGGCGCGTCAGCCTGAAACTGCGCGACCGGCCCGAGACCTTGGCGGTGAGCCGCGGCTACGCGCAGATCTTCAGGCAGATGTAGCGAGTATTTCCGCCGCCAATTGGCCGACCGCAGCCGGGTCGAGCCGATCCGTGGCATAGCGGGTGGCGGCGTCGAAGGAGTTGTAGTTGGAGGTTTGCGAACGCTGGTAGAGCGGATCGTAATGCTGCGTCAGCAGTTCTTCCACCAGATTCGGGAAGTCACGTGTCGCTATCATCGCGCTCCAGCGCGCCAGCGTCTCGTTGCTTTGCAGGCCCTTGAG
>JAIOPW010000068.1 GCA_021413665.1 Rhodocyclales bacterium
CCTGGTCGAACACCACGTGCTCGTAGACCTCGTCGCTGACGACGACGATCTTCGTGTCTCGCACCAGTGTTTCCAGCATCGCCATGTCTTCCGCCGACCACACCGAACCGCTCGGGTTGTGCGGCGAGTTGATGATGATCATGCGCGTGCGTGGCGTAATCAGTGCGCGCACCTCGTCCCAGTCGGGCTTGAACTCGGGGAAGCGCAGACGGGCGAATACCGCACGGCCGCCGTTGAGCTCGATACCGGGCACGTAGGAATCATAGACCGGAGCGAAGACGATCACTTCATCGCCGGGCCGCACACTGGCCGCGATCGCGGTGTAGATCGCCTGGGTGGCGCCGGCCGTCACCGTTACCTCGCTCTCCGGGTCGTAGGTGGCAAGGTAGAGTCGCGCCACCTTTTCCGCAATCGCCTCGCGCAAGGCAACTACGCCGGCCATCGGCGGATACTGGTTGGCGCCCGCCGCCATGTGGTGGGTCACGCGCTCCAGCAGGGCCGGCGAGGGCGAGAAGTCGGGGAAGCCCTGTGAAAGGTTGATCGCACCATGCTCGGCGGCCAGCCGCGACATGACCGAAAAGATCGTGGTGCCGACGTTCGGCAGGCGGGAGGGCAGGTAGAAACTCATGGCGGATCAGCAAGCCGGGAAGCAACGCCCCCGGCGAGGAAATTCAGGCGAGTCCCAGCAGTTCCACCTCGAACACCAGCGTCGCGTTGGGTGGAATGACGCCACCTGCGCCGCGGGCGCCATAACCGAGTTCGGCCGGTATCGTCAGCTTGCGCGTGCCGCCGATCTTCATGCCCTGCACACCCTCGTCCCAGCCGGCGATGACATGGCGGGCACCCAGCGAAAACTCGAAGGGCTCGTTGCGATCCTTGCTTGAATCGAACTTGGATCCGTTGGTCAGCCAACCCGTGTAATGAACGGAAACCATCTGTCCGGCACGGGCTTCGTCGCCTTCGCCAACAACGACTTCTTCAATGACAAGGCCGCTGGCCGTGGTGATCTGACTCATGCTTTCGCTCCGGAATGTTGATGGGTGAATGCGCCCATTATGCCTCAGCGCCAGTGCCGGGCAGAGGCCGGAAGATCCCGTCGGCGCTCGCCGGCGGCAGGGGTCGCGAGAAAAGGTAGCCCTGAAAGCGCTCGCAACCGAGCCCGAGCAGGATATCGAGCTGCTCACGGGTTTCAACGCCCTCCGCCAGCGTGTCGAGACCCAGGCTTCCGGCCAGGCCGATGATGGCCTTGACGATCGCCGCATCCTCGGGATTGAATTTCAGGTCGCGCACGAAACTCTGGTCTATCTTGAGCTTATGCACGGGGAAGCGCTTGAGATAGCTCAGGCTGGAATAGCCGGTGCCGAAATCGTCAATCGCCAGACGCACGCCCATGGCGGCGATCTCTTGCAGCTTGGCCTGGGTCTCGCCGATGTCGTGCATCAGGGTGGATTCGGTGATCTCCAGTTCCAGCAGCCGCGCTGGTTGCCCGGTATCGGTCAGGATGCGGCGCAGGATGTCGACCAGGTCCCTCTGCCGGAACTGGCGCGGCGACAGGTTGACCGAGACGGGCAGCAGTGGCCGTCCCTCCTGCTGCCAGGCGCGATTCTGCCGCAACGCCTCGAACAGCACCCACTCACCGATGGGCATGATCAGCCCGGTCTCCTCGGCGATCGGGATGAACTCGCCCGGAGCAACCAGTCCGTGCTCCGGATCGTTCCAGCGCACCAGTGCCTCCATGCCGCAGACGGCATGGCGCGGCCAGTCGACCAGCGGTTGATAGTGCAGCAGCAGTTGCCCGTTCTCGACAGCCTGGCGCAGCCGGGTTTCGAGCGAGAAGAAATGCGCCGCCTGCTCGTTCATCTCCCGCGCATAGAACTGGAAGTTGTTGCGTCCGGATGCCTTGGCGTGGTACATCGCGGTGTCGGCATTCTTCATGAGGGCGAAGACCTCGTCGCCGTCATCGGGGAACATGCTGATGCCAATCGACGGCGTGGCGCGCAACTGGTGGCTGTCGATGCTCACCGTAGCGGCCAGCGCACCGAGGATCTTTTCAGCCACCTGTACCGCATCGTCGGGCGAGGACACCTCGTGGAGGATTACGACGAACTCGTCGCCACCCAGGCGCGATACCGTATCCACCGCCCGCACTACGCCCGTCAGGCGTTCCGCCACATGCTTCAGCAACTCATCACCGACGGCATGGCCCAGCGTATCGTTGACGGTCTTGAAGCGATCGAGGTCGAGGAACATCACGGCGACACGATGCTGGCTGCGCTGTGCCTGTGCCAGCGCCTGCTGCAGCCGGTCATGCAGCAGGGTGCGATTGGGCAGGCCGGTCAGTCCGTCATGGTGGGCGACGTGCCAGATACGCTGCTCGGCCTGCATCCGCTCGAACACTTCCTCCTGCAACTGCGAATTCGCGCTCGCCAGTTCGGCGGTGCGCTCGACCACGCGCTGCTCAAGTTCTTCGTGGGCGCGCAGCAGCGCCTCCTCGGCTTGATGGCGTTCGGTGACATCCTCGAAAATCCAGGTCACGTCGAGACTGTCGGCCTCGCCGGCGACCCGGCGGCCGGTGGCGCGCACCCAGAACGGATGGCCGTCCCGATGCCGCACCCGCGCCTCGCCGACATACGTCTCGCCGGCCATGATGGCGGGCAGCGCGGTGGCGCCATAGCGCTGGTAATCATCCTCGCCGAGAAAGAACACGCGGGTCGAACGCCCTACCAGTTCCTCCGGCGGGTAGCCGAAGATCTCGCCCAGCCGGCTGTTGTATCGCCGCACCATGCGATCCCGCGCAAACAGGATGCCCACCGCGGCGTTGTCGAAGATCATCTGCTGCTCGTCGAAGGCTTGCCGCGCCCGTTCCTCCGCTTCATGCGTCGCCGTGAAGTCCTCGGCCAGCCAGACGGAGCCGGCGTGCGGATTGGCGGCGTCGAATACGCCGCCGCTGACGCGCAGCCAGACAGTCTCGCCGTCGCGGCGCCGGTAGGACTGCTCGCGGCGATGAATGGCACCGGCGGCAAACTCGGCATAGACCTGCTCGCCGACGCGCTGGAATTCCTCGTCGCTGTTGAACAGCCAGCGCGCCGACTGGCCCACCAGCGTTCCCGCCGGCAGGTCGAAGATTTCCTCGAAGCGGCGGTTGCAGCGGACGAAGACGCGGTTGCGCACCACCCCGATGCCCACCGACGCCGTATCGAGAATGGCCGACAACTCGCTCGTGCTGCGTTCAAGGGCCGCGATCATCAGGCGGTCTTCGGTGATGTCCTCGATGATCCACAAGGTGCCGTCGCTGGGATGTTCTGGATCCACCGCCTTGGCTGAAACGCGGCACCAGAACAGGCCGCCGTCCTTGCGCTTGAGTTGCGTCTCGGCGCGGAAGGATCGTCCGGCGGCGAGGACCGGGCCGGCCTCGCGTCCCAGGGCCGAGTAGGCTTCCTGATCGGCATAGAGAATCAGCGCGGGCTGGTCGATGAATTCGGCCAGCGCATAGCCGAACATCTCGGCACACAGGGCATTGGCCTGGATCAGCCGGCGGCTGTGGGTGAACAGGATGCCGACCGTCGCGTTGTCGAAGATCGCGCTGAGTTCGAGTGCGGCTTTCTTCGGCGCGATCGGGGGCGGACGGAGGCTCATCGCGTGCTTTTCCCGACGCCGCCGGCTTCCAGCACGCGCAGCAACGAGGACGTGTCGTCATGTCCCCAACCCCGCCCCATCAGCGCATTGAGCTGCTGCCAGACCGTCGCGGAAACCGGCAGCGCGGCGCCGAGCCGCGTCGCCTCGTCCATCAGCAGCGCGTAATCCTTGTGGTGCAGGCGCGCCTCGACGCCGGCGGCAAAGTCGCGCGTCGCCATGCGACCACCGAACACGTCCAGCACGCGCGAGCCGGCCGAGCCGCCGAGCATCGCGCTGCGCACTTTGGCGAAGTCGATTCCGGCGGCGGCGGCCAGCCGCGCAGCTTCCGCCGTTGCCTCGATGGCCGCGACCATGATGATCTGGTTGCAGGCCTTGGCCACCTGCCCGGCGCCTGACTCGCCGATATGCACGACGGTCTTGCCCAGCACATCGAACAGTGGCTGGAGCCGTGTCGCCAGCGCCGACTTGCCGCCCCACATGATGGCCAGCGTCGCGCTCTGCGCACCCGCACCGCCACCCGACACCGGGGCATCGACGAAATCGACTTCATGTACCGTGTACATCGCCGCGATGCGCCGCGCCGCGCTTGGCGCGGATCGCGCCGGGCGCAAAGCCCTTCGCCAATTCGCCGGCGAGCGCTTCCACATCGGCGCTTCCGGTCAGGTTGGTGCACACGATCTCGCAAGCCGCCGCCACCGCCACCGGCGAGGCACAGCGGATTGCGCCCTGTGCCACCAGGGTGTCGGCGCTGGTACCACGGCGGCTCCAGACATGCAGGGCGTGCCCGGCCTCCCGCAGGTGGCCGGCCATCGGCGCCCCCATCGTGCCGAGGCCGATGAATCCGATATTCATGTCGTCGGCGTGGACATCTTTTCCAGCAGCATCAGCGCGGAGATCGAATCGTTCTCGCCCATGCCGCTGCCGACGATGGCATTGAAGACTTGCGCCGTGGCCGCCGCCGATGGCAGCATGAGCCCCATGCGATGCGCCTCCTCCATCACGATGCGCAAGTCCTTCTGGTGCATCCAGGCCTTGAAGCCGGGCTTGAAGTTGCGGTCGAGCATGCGCTGGCCGTGGTTTTCGAGAATCTTCGAATAGGCAAAACCACCCAGCAGCGCCTCGCGCACCTTGCCCGCATCGACCCCGCTTCTGGTCGCGAAGTTGAAGGCTTCGGCCACGGCAAGGACGCCTACGCCGGTAAGGATCTGGTTGCAGGCCTTGGCCACCTGGCCGGCGCCGGAATCACCGATCAGCGTCACCGATTTGCCCATCTTTTCCAGCAGCGGCTTCACCTTCTCGAACGCCGCAAGCGTGCCACCCACCATGATGGTCAACGCCGCGTTGATCGCGCCGGTCTCACCGCCGGACACCGGTGCATCGACGAACTCGATGCCCTTTTCCGCCAGGCGCAGGCCGATGCTGCGCGCCGCGTTGGGATTGATGGTGGACATGTCGACCACCACCAGTCCGGCCTCATTCCTCAACACTGCGCCCGCCGCCAGGCCCTCGGCGCCGAGGCAGACTTTCTCGACGTCGGGCGCATCGGCGACCATGACAATCACCACCTCGGCCTGCTTCGCCACTTCGGCCGGGCTGGCGTGGGTTTTCGCATTGACGCCGGCAAACGGTGCCAGCGACTCGGGGCGGCGCGCCCACAGGTGCAGTTCGTGGCCGGCCTTTTCCAGGTGCAGGGCCATCGGGCGGCCCATCAGGCCCAGGCCTATGAATCCGACTTTCATCGTGTTGTCTCCTCGGGGTGGTTTTTGTTTTATGTGTTCAGCTGCCGATGGCCTTGAGTATCAATGGCGCCAGCGGTTCCGGCAGCTTGATGCCGCCGCCGGAGGCGAAGCCATGGGCCCGATCCGACATCTTCTTCCATGTCTTGCGCACGATCTCCAGCCACTTTTCCTCGCTGTAATCCGCATGCTGGCCGGCGAAGCCGAGCATGTAGTGCTCGATGAACACCAGGTCGGTGACGTCCTCCAGCATCTGCGTATCCGGATTGACCTTGATGCCACGCTTGCCGACCGCAGCCTTGACCTGCTCGATCATGGCTTCGTCGTAGCCGGCCTGCTGCATCAACTCGCCGGCGGTATCGGCGTGGAACTTGTAAAGCCCGGTACGCCAAGCGTAATAGCCTTCCTTGTTCATCGGATAACCGCTGCGTGGCACGGTCCAGCGCTTGATGTGCTGGGCCCGCACCGCCAGTTGCGCAACCTCGCTGGCGTCCGGTGCATAACGGGCGATCATCCCGGTCATGCGTCTGGCGTAGAGCAGCTCCTTGGGCTGGCCCTCGTCCTGGTTCGGGTCCTGGGCATTGGCGGCATCGAACAGGGCGATGGCGCGGTCGAAACGTTGCTGGTCGTGGAGGGTCATGAACGGTAGTCCGCGTTGATCTTGACGTAATCATAGGAGAAATCGCAGGTCCAGACCGTCGCCCTGGCAGTCCCGCGCCCGAGGTCGACCCGGACGGTGATTTCGGCGGCCTGCATGATCCGCGCGCCGTCTTCCTCGCGATAGCTGGCGGCGCGCCCGCCGTTCTCCGAGACCAGAACTTCCCCGTCTCCGGTTCCGAGCCAGACGCGCACGCCGGCCGCATCGAGGTCGGCAATTCCCGCGTAGCCGATGGCGGCGAGGATGCGGCCGAGGTTGGGATCCGAGGCGAAAAAAGCTGTCTTCACCAGCGGCGAGTGACCGATGGCGTAGGCCACCTTGCGGCATTCATCCGCCGTGCCGCCACCGCCGACTTTCACGGTGATGAATTTGGTCGCGCCTTCGCCGTCGCGCACGATGGCCTGCGCCAGCTCTTGCGCCACACCGGTCACCGCATCGCGC
>JAIOPW010000104.1 GCA_021413665.1 Rhodocyclales bacterium
CGGACCTCGACGCGGCCATCGCCCATGTCAATCAGCATCCGCGTCCGCTGGCGCTGTACTACTTCGGCAATGACAGCGGACCACGCGACCGCGTGCTGAACGAGACCGTGGCCGGCGGCGTCACCATCAACGACACCATCCTGCACATCGCCCAGGAAGAGCTGCCCTTCGGCGGCGTCGGCCCCAGCGGCATGGGGCATTACCACGGCATCGAAGGCTTCCGCACCTTCAGCAAGCAGAAGGCGGTGTTCTACCAGTCGTGGCTGAACGGCATGTCGCTGTTCAATCCGCCCTATGGCGCGCTGTTCGAGCGCCTGACGAAGTTCCTGATTCGCTGAAAGTCGGCGATGGCGGCACGGCAACTGCGGTGGATTTTGTTCTGCGAATTCCTGGGTTACCTGTTCTGGGGCAACTGGCTGAGTTCCCATGCCGGGTGGAGCCCCGGCGAGGTGGCGTGGTTCGTCGCCGGTTTCTTTTTCGGCGGGCGCCTGTTGTTTGTCCTGGCGACCTTTGCCATCTCGCGCCCCGCATCCGATCCTGTGCCGCCAGTGTTGCGCGTCGGCCCGTTCGGCGCGCTGCGCATGGTGGCGGGGGAATACATCGCGCTGTGCGTACTGTTTACCGTGGTACAGCCTTTCGAGCGCTTCTGGCTGGGGCCTGACCGGTTGGCGCACTGTGCCGCCCGGCCGCTCCCCCTGCTGCTGATCCACGGTTACCAGTGCAACCGGGGCTTCTGGATATGGCTGCGGCGCAAGCTCGAAGCGGCAGGCTGGACCGTGGCGACGCACAGCCTGGAACCGGTCTATGCGGACATCGACAGCTACTCTGACGGCATCGCACGGCGCATAGCCGAGGTGCTGGCCGCCACCGGAGCGCCACAGGTGATCCTGGTCGGCCACAGCATGGGCGGGCTGGCGTCGCGCGCCTACCTGCGACGCCACGGCATGGCGAAGGTGGCGCGGTTGGTCACGCTGGGCTCGCCGCATCAAGGCACCCTGCTGGCGCGCCTGGGTTTCGGTCCGAATGCGCGCCAGATGCGCATCGGCAGTGCCTGGCTGACCGCACTCCAGGCGCCGCTGCCGCCGGCATCGGTGTCGATCTACAGTTGCCACGACAACTATGTGTTTCCGCAACAGGCCTGTTCGACGCTGGACGGGGCGACCAATGTCGCCATCGGCGGCGTCAGCCATCTCGGCATGGCCTTTTCGCCGCGGGTGCTGGGTAGTTTGACGGAAGCGCTCGAAGCATCGGTTTGAATCTGAATGATCGGGAATGTCATGAAAGAATTCGATTACATCGTAGTAGGCGGCGGCGCCGGAGGCTGCGCGGTGGCAGGGCGGCTTTCGGAGGATCCCAACGTCAGTGTGTGCCTGCTCGAAGCGGGCAAGAGCGACGACCAGTTGCTGATCAAGGTGCCTTTCTGCACGGCACTGATGCTGCCGACGTCGATCAACAACTGGACTTTCGAAACCGTTCCTCAGCCCGGCCTCAACGGCCGGCGCGGTTACGTGCCGCGCGGCAAGGCGATGGGCGGCTCGACCTCGATCAATGCGATGGTCTATACGCGCGGCCACCCCTGGGATTACGACCACTGGGCGGCGCTCGGCAACGATGGCTGGTCCTGGCGGGATGTGTTGCCCTATTTCAGGAAATCGGAACACAACGAAAATTTCGACGGCGAGTACCACGGGCAGGGCGGGCCTTTGAATGTCGCGAACTTGCGCTCGATGAATCCGTTCCAGGAAATCTATCGCGAGGCCGCACGCCAGACCGGATTCAAGCTGATCGATGACTTCAACGGCGCCGACCAGGAAGGCATCGGCATCTATCAGGTCATGCAGAAGGACGGCGAACGCTGGAATGCGGCGCGCGCCTATCTGGCCCCGCATCTGGCCCGCCGCCCCAACCTGACGGTCATCACCCGGGCGCGTGCGCGCCGCATCCTGTTCACCGGCAAACGCGCCAGCGCCGTGGAATTCCTGCAAGGCGGCGAAGTCAGGACTTTCCAGGCGAAGCGCGAGGTGATCCTGGCCGCCGGCGCGCTGCAATCACCCCAGTTGTTGATGCTTTCGGGCGTCGGTTCCGGCGCCGAACTGCAAGCTTTCGGCATCCCCGTGATCCATGACCTTCCCGGTGTAGGCAAGAATCTGCAGGACCATCCCGACTATGTTTTCAACTACCGGGCCAAGTCCCTCGACCTGCTCGGCATCTCCTTGGGCGGCTCACTGCAAATGATGAAGGAGATCGGCCGCTACCGGAGGGAACGCACCGGCATGATGACCTCGAACGGCGCCGAGGGCGGGGGCTTTCTGCGGCGCTTCCCCGATTCGCCCGCGCCGGAATTCCAGCTTCACTTCGTGGTTGGCATGATCGACAGCCATGCGCGAAAGCTGCACATGGGACACGGCTATTCCTGCCATATCTGCCTGCTGCGGCCGAAGAGCGTCGGCACGCTCGGCCTCGCCAGTGCCGATCCCTTTGCGGCGCCCAGCATCGATCCGAATTTTTTCGGCCATCCCGACGACCTCGACGCCATGGTCGATGGCTTCAAGCTCACCCGCAAGATCATGGATGCGCCGGTTCTCGCGGGAATCCGCACCGGCGAGGTTTATACGGCGGGGATACATTCCGACGATGCGATTCGCGAGGAACTCAAGACGCGTTCGGACACCATTTATCACCCGGTCGGAACCTGCAAGATGGGCAGCGACGCAATGGCGGTGGTCGACTCACGGCTGCGCGTGCATGGCCTCGAAGGCCTGCGCGTGGTCGATGCCTCGATCATGCCGACCCTGATCGGCGGCAACACCACCGCGCCGACCCTGATGATCGGCGAAAAGGCCGCCGAGATGATTCGCGCCGCCTGATCCGGCAGGCCGCCGATCAGGTGCGATCGGTGGTCCGCCCGGGCCTGGCGGACGCAGGAATCGAGCGCAGCCCGGGCTTGGATGATAGAGTTCAAATTCCGGGAAAGCCCATGCCCCGCAGCAAGGCGGGGTAGGCGCTCCGGGTGCGGGCGCAAACCAGGTTCTGCGCCTGTTGCCGCAAGCAGCATGAGACCCGTATCCGGCCTGCATGGGCCAGTCGCAGTGGGCGGTCGTTTTTGAGGAGAATTCTCTTGATATCTGATTTGCTGAGCGAATCGTTTCGCACCACGGCACTGAGCGCCGCCATGCGGGGCGCCGGAAAGGCCGTGCGTTTTCTGCCGATACCGCAGCCGACGATCCTGGTCGGACCCGGATCCAGTCGCAGGCTGGGCCAGACCATTGCCGGGTTCGGGCACGGCAAGATCCTCATCGTCACCGACAGCATCATTTCCAAGCTGGGTTTGCTCGACGACCTGACCGGGGCCCTGACCGCGGGGGGGGCGGAGTACGTGATATTCGATGCCATCACGCCCGACGCACCGATTCCACTGATTGAAGAAGGGATTGATTTTTATTGGGAGCACGGCTGCGATGCCATCGTGGCATTCGGGGGCGGGTCCTCGATGGATGCCTCCAAGGCCATTGCGGCGGCAGTCTCCAATCCCGGCAAGACGCTGCGCGAGAATACGCCGGTCAAGATCTACGCCGTTCCTACCACCGCCGGCACCGGTTCGGAGGTGACCGTCGCCGCGGTCATTTCGGATCCGGAAACGCAGACCAAGCTGGTGATCGTCGATACGCGCCTGGTGCCGAAGATGGCCGCGCTCGACCCCTGCCTGATGACCGGGCTGCCGCCCCACATCACCGCGGCGACAGGCATCGATGCGCTGACCCACGCCATCGAAGCCTTTGTCGGGCACTGGGCCAGTCCAACCACGGATGACATGGCCCTGTCGGCGGTCGGGCTGATATTCGACAACCTGCGCGTGGCTTACAGTGATGGGAAGAACCTCGACGCGCGGGAGAAAATGGCCCTGGCCGCCACCTACGCAGGATTTGCCTTTACCCGCGCCAACGTAGGCTACGTGCATGCCATTGCGCATCAATTCGGCGGCAAATACCACACGCCCCATGGCCTGGCCAATGCCATCATGCTGCCGCTGGTACTGAAATATTCGCTGCCAGCCATCACCGACCGGTTGGCCTTGCTGGCGGTGCGCGCCAAGCTGGGCAAGGCGAGTGAACCGGACGATGTCCTGGCGCAGAAGTTCCTCGATGCGGTGGATCAGCTCAATCGCGACCTCGGGATACCGACCTTCCTGGCGGCATTGAAGGAGTCCGATATTCCGCAACTGGCCGAAGCCGCATGCCGTGAAGCCAAGACCGGCTATCCGGTACCACGCTATATGACGCAAGCCGTTTGTGAAGACATCATTCGCCAGGTGTTGCCACCAAAAACTCAAGAAATGGCTCCTGCAAAGAAGCCGGCGCGGCGTGCGAAGAAAGCCGGCTAGCACTCGTCATCCCGATGCAATCACGGGTTGATGTTCAATCAAACAGATGGGGAGAGATGCTGTGAAAAAAGTGATTACCGTGACCTTGGGACCATCCAAGAAGGATTTTGAATTCAAGACCAGATTCCTGGGTCAGGAGTTTTCAGTCCAGCGGCTGGGTGCCGACCAGGACAGCAGCAAGGCTTGGGAGTTGATGCGGCGCCAGCAGGCCAATGCGGATGCCGTCGCCCTGAGCGACATGGTCGACCACTATCACGTCGGCTTGCGCACGGTGGTCAACAAGAAATCGCAGCGCCTTATGCAGGTCGTCACGCGCGTGCCGGTCACCACCGGGGCCAGCCTGCGCCGGCTGCTGCAAGTGCGGGCGATACGCTACGTGCAGAAGGAACTGGGCCATTACTTCAACAACAACCTGATCCTGTTCCTGTCCGGAATGCGCAACTACGACATGGCGGTCGCGCTGTCCGATTACACCAGGAACCTGAGCTTCGCCGATCCGGTGTTCCATGCGGGTTCTCCGCTCCTTTTGAATTCGCTGGAGCAACTTGAGCTCTTCGCCAAGGGCAAGGAGCTTATTCCCGACATCGTGCCCGGCGATTTCCTGAAGTCCGTCCTGGGCACCCTGAAGAACAAGATCGTGGCCAATGCCGTGGCCAAGTCCCATGTCATCGTCGGCACCTTCAGGGAAATCCAGGCGGTTTCCTCCGGCGGCAATCTTGAGGGCAAGACCCTCATCACTTCCGCCGTCGATGACGAAGCCATGGCTTTCTTCGCCAGGCACAAGGTCAATCTGGTGGTGGATGTCTCACCCAAGCTCTTCGACCGGGTGGTGGGCATCAGTACCATCACTGCCATGATTCTTGCGGCGACGGGAAAGGCGGAGTCGGAACTCTCGGATCACGATTTCGAGGAAATCATCCACGAACTCGACATCAAGCCGCGCCTGCTCCATCCCACCGGGCATTTCCGCAACATCCGCCGTTTCGCCTTTGTCGTGCATCCCCTGAGCCAGGAGTACATCAAGAAGGGCTTCCCGCTTCCCAAGGCCACGCCCAAGTTCATCATGGACAAGGTGGAGACGCTCGCCGCCTACATGCCGCCGATGGTGTATTGCAAGATGAGCAACATCATTTCGCCCAGCGGCGCCGAAGCCGAGGGCTGGCTGATTTCAGTGGGTGGTACACCCAAGGAAATGCTCTCGCACAGTCCCGAGTTCACCTACCGGCGTTTGCTGCATGCGGCAAAGATTGCGGAAGGCCTGGGGGCGCAGATCATGGGTCTGGGTGCCTTCACCAAGGTGGTGGGCGATGCAGGCATTACCGTGGCGCGACGCGCCAGCATTCCGATCACCACCGGCAACAGCTACTCCGCGTCGGGTGCGCTGTGGGCGGCGGCCGACGCCATGCGGCGCATGGGGCTGATCAAGGTGACGAAGGAGTCCAAAAAAGTGCCGGCGAAGACCATGGTGATCGGCGCCACCGGCTCGATCGGTTCGGTCAGCGCCCGCCTGCTGGCCATGGCCTTCGACGAAGTCGTGATCGCCGGTCGCGACATCAAGAAGCTCAACGAACTGCGGGACTCGATCCTGCAGGACACGCCGGACGCCAAGGTCATCTCATCGACGGATTACGACAGCCTGCTGGGCGACATGGACATGATCGTCACCTCGACCTCGGGGGCCGGCAAGAAGATCCTGGACATCACCAAGGTCAAGCCGGGTTGCGTCATCACCGACGTTGCGCGCCCGCTAGACCTGCCGCCCTCGGAGGTCGCCAAGCGCCCGGATGTGCTGGTGATTGAATCGGGTGAAATCGAGCTGCCGACCCAGGTCAAGGGCATGAAGTCCATCGGCCTGCCGAAGAACGTGATCTATGCGTGCCTGGCGGAAACCATTGTGCTGGCGCTGGAGGGTCGCTTCGAGGTGTTCACCATCGGCCGCGATACCGAATGGGAAAAGGTCAAGGAGATCTACAAGCTCGGCATCAAGCACGGCATGAAGCTGGCGGCCATATCGGGCGTGAAGGGTGTGTACAGCGACCAGGATATTGCCAAGGTAGTGGCCCTCGCGCGAAAGGCGCGTTTGACCTGGAAGGGTTCAAGCAGTACCGCGTCTGCAAGGCCCGTGTTGAAGAAGGCCGTGGCAAAGAAGACCGTGGCAAAGAAGACCGTGGCGAAGAAGGCCGTGGCAAAGAAGACCGTGACAAAGAAGACCGTGGCGAAGAAGGCTGTGGCGAAGAAGGCTGTGGCGAAGAAGGATGTAGCACCGAGGGCCGTGGCAAAGAAGGTTGTGGCAAAGAAGGCTCCCGCTAAAGTCGCGGTCGCGCCGAAGAAACCCGCATCAAAGCAAGCGCCGGCAAGGAAGGCCTCAGGCAAGGCGATCGTGAAGAAGAAGACAGCGGCATAGCAATTGTTCCAGGCTGCGAGGGAACCTCGTTAACTCCGGACAGCGGTCAGAAATATACGGTCGGTTCGTGCTGGCGGGCATCCCGGTCCGGATGACGGCGGGCGGGACGCCAGAGGGTTCTCACCAGGACATTAGTGTGATCTCTCTAATCCGAGTCGCTAGACTTCATCCGTCACAGACGAGCGTTCGCCGAGGTTTCACCGGGCGAAGCGGCAGGAATCATTTAATTCAGGAGATTGTCATGGTAAAAAAACTCGTGGTAAAGAAACTCAAATCCGTCGGCAAGGACAGCCAGCTTTCCGCCACCATCCGCGATTCGGCACAGCAGATCTGGCTGGCCGGCCTAGGCGCCTTCGCCAAGGCCCAGGAAGAGGGCACCAGGGTGTTTGACGCGCTGATCCGCGAAGGCGAGGCGATCCAGAAGAAAACCCGCAAGGTGACCGAAGACAAGGTGACCGAGATGGCTGCCAAGGCGACCGGAACCTGGGACAAGCTGGAACAGGTTTTCGAGAATCGCGTGGCCCGCTCGCTCAACAGCCTCGGCGTCCCGACCAAGGACGACGTGGCGCAACTGGCCAAGCGTGTGGCCGAACTCAAGGCCGAGGTCGAGAAGCTGAACCGTGGTGCTGCCAAGGCTTCGAAGCCGGCAACCGCGGCCAAGCCGGTGCGTCGCGCGGTGCCCAAGGCCGCACCGAAGGCAGCGCCCAAGGCGGCTTCCTGACGCCGATTCCTTCGGCATAAGCCCGATGGTTGCTGGCGGAGCACTCTGAGATGAGATTGACCGACCGGCAGCCCGGGATGGCTCTTGCCCTGGCGGGCGGCGGTCCGCTCGGTGCCGTCTATGAAATCGGAGTCCTGATGGCGTTGTCCGAAGCGCTGGACGGCTTCGATTTCAACGAACTCGACGCCTACGTCGGTGTCAGTGCCGGCGGCTTCATCGCGGCCGGCCTGGCCAACGGCTTGAGTCCTGCCTATCTGTACCGGACGTTCATCGACAGCGACTCGGCCGAGGTCCCCTTCGAGCCCGAGATGCTGCTGAAACCGGCCATCGGAGAATTCGCGCACCGCGCCGCGACGGTTCCGGCGCTGCTGCTCGAATCCCTGCGTGAATATTTGCGCAGTCCCTTGCAGCGGGATTTCCTGGCTTCTTTCCAGCGGCTGTCGCAGGCAATTCCGACCGGTGTGTTCAACAATACCGGGATCGATGATTTCCTGACCCGGCTGTTTTCCCTGCCCGGCCTGAGCAATGATTTCCGCCGGATCAGGAAGCCGCTGTTCCTGGTCGCGACGGATCTCGATTCCGGGACTTCGGTCGCCTTCGGCGGCCAGGGCTTCGACCATGTGCCGATCGCCACCGCGGTCCAGGCCAGCGCGGCGCTGCCCGGCTTGTATCCGCCGGTGGAAATCGACGGCCGCTGGTACGTTGATGGCGCACTGAAGAAGACACTCCATGCGTCCGTTGCGCTCAAGGCCGGAGCGCGGCTGGTGCTTTGCATCAACCCGCTGGTGCCCTTCGATGCGAAGCATGCATCGCATGAACGACACCTCAAGCAGCGCAAGCTGGTCGACGGCGGCTTGCCGGTGGTCCTGGCGCAGACCTTCCGCGCCATCATCCATTCGCGCATGAAGACCGGGCTGGCCAAGTACGACATCGAATACAAGGACGCCGACGTCATCCTGTTCGAGCCCAGTCGCGACGATGCCGACATGTTTTTCACCAACATATTCAGCTATGCCGACCGCAAGCGGCTCTCGGAGCAGGCTTACCGCAAGACGCGGGAAGAATTGCTGCGGCGCCACGACGAGCTGGCGCCGAAACTGGCGCGACATGGGGTGACGATAAACCTCGGCGTACTCACCGACCCGCACCGTTCCCTGGCGCGGCGCATGGGGCGCCTGAAGCGGCACCGGGCCAGGAACATGGGGCTTGCCGCGTTGCGCCTGTCCGACACGCTCGACGACCTCGCGCGGGCGGTGAGGCGCCTGCAGCGCAAGCCCCGCGCGGCATGAATCGGATTGGCTGGCGGTCCGGTTCGCGCTTTCTGCTATTCTCGCCGCATTGGTCGAGACTGGTGATTGATGGAAAGAAAGCCGAAGCGCCGCACGCGCGAGCGCATCCTGGAAACCGCGCTGGAGCTGTTCAACGAATTCGGCGAGCCGAATGTCACGACGCAGCTGATTTCCGACGAGATGGGCATCAGCCCGGGCAATCTCTATTACCACTTCCACAACAAGGACGAGATCATCGAGTCCCTGTTCACCGATTTCGAGCGCGACATCGAGGACACATTGTCCGCGCCGGCGCGGCGGGCGCCGAACGTCGAGGACATCTGGCTCTTCCTGCACCTGATTTTCGAGGCCATCTGGAAGTTCCGTTTCCTGTACCGCGACATCAACGAACTCCTGTCGCGCAACCGCCTGCTGGAAACCCACTTCAAGCGCATCGTGGCGCGCAAGGTCAGCACCGCGAGCCTGATCTGCAAGGGCCTGGTGGCGACCGGCGACATGAAGGCGACGCCGGCCGAGATCCAGGCGCTGGCGACCAACATGACCGTGGTGGCAACCTACTGGTTGTCCTTCGAGTTCGTCAGCGATCCGCGCAAGAAGATCGGCGGCGAAAGCCTGGCGCGCGGCGCCTTCCAGGTCATGGCGCTGGCGGCGCCCTATCTGACGGGACGCTCGCGCAAGCTGTTCGAAGAAGTATCAAAGAACTACTTGACTGCTTGAGAACAAGATGAAATCTAACATTGCAAAGCCGGCCTGGAACACGTTTCCGCATGCGGACAAGGCTTTCGTTTACGCGGGTGCCGCACTGAAGAAGCACTGGGAGCGCCTGCATTGCGGCGACTGCGAGCCGTTTCCCGAGGATGCGGCGGTTCAGGAGGCATGGCGCCTCTACCACAAGGGCGAATTCAGCAACGCTTTCGAGGCGGGTCTGGCTGCCGGCCTCGATGGCTATAACGCCGCCAACAAGGCCGCCATGATTTACGCCACCTACCTTGAGGACGACGACCGGCGCAAGCTGGAACTGTTCCAGTCCATTTCCGCGCGCTGCGACGAATTGCAGCGGATGCAACCGAAGAATGCCAACGGGTATTACTTCCAGGCCTACGCCCTGGGCCGCTACAGTCAGGGCATTTCCGTCCTCAAAGCCCTGACGGATGGCCTTGGCGGCAAGATCAAGGCCGCGCTGGAAGCGACCCTGAAGCTCGAACCGAAGCATGCCGAGGCCCATACCGCCGTGGGTGCCTACCATGCTGAAGTAGTGGACAAGATGGGCGCTATGGTCGGCAAGCTGACCTACGGCGCGAGCAAGGACCTGGCGGTGAAGCACTTCGACATGGCGCGGAAACTGACGCCCGACTCGGCTATCGCCTGCATTGAATACGCCAACGCGCTGGTCATGCTGTTCGGCCAGAGCCGCATGAATGACGCGGTCAAGCTCTACGAAAAGGCCGCGGCGACGACACCGGTCGAGGCCATGGAACGGCTCGACGTCGAACTGGCCAGGTCGGAACTCGAGGACTAGGCCCTACTGGCCAAGATTGCGGAAACGCTTGGGTATCCGCGTTGCGGGGGCCGCATTTGGTGCTTTCGCAACGAGAGCCGGCGGTGGATTCGCCGCCGGCTTTTTCTTTGCTGCCGGTTTGGCGGCCGCTTTTGCACCTGTAGCAACTCGCCGCCGGCGTGGATTGGGTTCCGGTGCTGCGGCGCTGAGCGGCGGCGGCATGACTTTCCCGAACAGGCGCTCCTCGACTTGCGCAGGATCGAAGGGCTGCTCCCAGTCGAGCATCAGCAGCGCCAGCATCATCTTGTCGAACTCGGCGGCGAACAGCGGCGTGATGGTTTCCGGATCCGGTACGAAATGGCGGTCGGTGATGAGGCTGAACTGGACGTTGTCGTTGTAACTCAGGATCGAAACGCCGATGCCGATGTTGCCGGATTGAGGCACCCAGAACATGCATTGATCGAGGCGCGAGCCGGCCAGGTAGAGGGGCTGCTTCGGCCCCGGCACATTGGTCATCACGGTGCTGGCCTTGGCGGCGAGGATGTCGAGAAACTCCTGCTGGAGGATTTTCGGGGCGTGACCGACGGCCGCCAGAATGCCGAGCGTCAGCGGCGGCTGGTAGGAGCCTTTCAATTCGTTCATGCGCTCCCGCACGATGAAAAGCCGGGCGAACGGGTTGCCTTCATGCAGCGGCAACGACAGCGTGCCGAGGCCGAAGCGGTTTCCGAGTGTGCCTTCGTCCCTGGCCGTGCGCAGATTGACCGGGATCATCGCGCGCACTTCGACGTCGCGCACGGTTTCGCCCTTCTGCAGGAAATAGGCGCGGAACGCACCGGCGACGGCGGACAGCAGGATGTCGTTGACCGAGCAGCCCAGCGCCTTGCCCAGCGCCTTGACCTCGCCCAGCGGGATCGGGTCCGACCAGGCAACGCGCTTGACGGTACTGGTCTTGCCCTTGAGGCTGGTGGGCGAGTCCGGCGGCATGGCGAGCAACTTGGCGAGTTCAGTCAGCAGGCCGATGCCATGCCGGCCGTAGGTGGCCATGCGATCCCGGTCCGACGCGAAATCCAGCGCCTTGCCGCCCAGTTCGGTGCCCATGTTGACAGCAGAAGTGAGCGTTTCGGCCAGGGTCTCGAGCAGGCCGACGGGAATCTGGTCGACGTCTGATTCTTCCAGTTCCAGGGTGACATGCTTTTGCGCAGGCGCGTGCGGCGAAAGATCGGTAAGCGAAAGGATCACTCCCACCAAGGCAATGCCGTCGGCGATGCTGTGATGGATGCGGGTGACCAGGGCCGAACCGCCTTCGTAGTCCTCGATCAGGTCAAAGCGCCACAGCGGCTTGCCGGGATTGAGCGGTTGCACCGCGAGTTCGCTGGCCAGCGCCTGCAATTCCTTCTTGCCGGCACCGGCAGGCAGCGCACGGCGCTTCAAGTGCGCATCCATGTCGAAGTCAGGGTCGTCCTGCCAGAATGCCCCGGCGACTTCCTGCACGGCGCATTGGCGAAAGCGGCGGTAGCGTCCGACCAGGCGCGCCTCGATCGTGTCGCGCAGCCGGTCGAAGTCCATGCGGTGATCGAACACCATGACGCCGACGATCATCATCAGATTGGTCGGACGGTCCATGCGCAGCCAGGCTGTATCGACGGCGGACATTCTTTCGCGTCTAGACATTGTGTTCTTCCTCAAAGATGAACACATATAATAGTCGAAGCCAAATCCTGGTGACCATTGATTATTGCGACGAGGGGCGACAATGAGCAAGCTGAAAACCAAATTCGAAGCAGCCGCGGCCGATTCCAAGAAGCTGCCGGAGCGGCCATCGAATGATGTGCTGCTGCAACTTTACGCGCTTTACAAGCAAGGCACCGATGGTGATGTCGAAGGCAAGCGTCCCGGCTTTACCGACATGGTCGGGCGCGCCAAGTACGATGCCTGGGCGGCCATCAAGGGCACAACCGGTGACGACGCGATGAAGCGTTATATCGAACTGGTGGATTCGCTCAAGGGCTGATCGGGTCGCGCTGGGCTCCGCGCCATCCCCGGGTGCAGGCGCCGTGGCGTCGGCGCCGACTTTTCAAGGCAATGCCCATGGTGCCCGGATGCGGGTGTCGTGGCTATTTCACCGGCCCGAAGTTCTCGTCGCAGAAGCGGTTGATCTCGTGTTCGATCCGCGGACCCAGCGCCATGAGCAGGAAACCGAGTTTGACGTAGATTTCGACTTCCTTCTTGCCTACCTCGATGTGCCCGGAGACACCCATGCGCTGGAAGCGCAGGGTGTCTCCGTCCCATTCATGGTCAAGGCCGAACTCTTCACCGAGTTCCTCGGCGATGTGCTCGGCGCCCTTGCGCGCTTTCTTCAGCGTTGTGTGGTGAGGCCGGGTGACCCGGATATCGCTCATTGCCGGTCGACTCCTAGGCCTTTTCGTCGCGCAGTTGGCGGCGCAGGATCTTGCCGACGTTGGTCTTCGGCAGCTCGGTGCGGAACGCGATCTGGCGCGGCACCTTGTAGCCGGTGAGGTGGGTACGGCAATGTTCGACGATGGAGGTCTCCGTCAGGTTCGGGTCCTTCTTGACCACGAAGATCTTGATGGCTTCTCCGGTTTTGTCATCGGGCACACCTACCGCCGCTGATTCAAGCACACCCGGATGCATGGCGAGGACGTCCTCGATCTCGTTCGGATAGACGTTGAAGCCCGAGACCAGGATCATGTCCTTTTTGCGATCGACGATCTTGAAGTAGCCATTGCTGTCCATGATCGCGACGTCGCCGGTGCGCAGGAAGCCGTCGTCCATGATCACCTTGGCGGTTTCGTCGGGGCGGTTCCAGTAGCCCTTCATCACTTGCGGGCCACGGATGCACAGCTCGCCTGGCTCGCCCATCGCCACCGCTTTGCCGTCATCGTCGCGAATCGCCACTTCGGTCGAGGAGATGGGCAGGCCGATGCAGCCATTGTATTCAGGCATGTCGAGCGGGTTCATGGTGGCCGCGGGCGACGTTTCGGTCAGGCCGTAGGCTTCGATCAGCGTGACGCCGGTAATCTGCTTCCAGCGCTCGGCCACCGCGCGTTGCACCGCCATGCCGCCGCCCAGCGTCAGATGCAGCTTGCTCAAGTCGATGTTGGCAAAATCCGGATTGTTGATCATGGCGTTGAACAGCGTATTGACCCCGGTAATCGTGGTAAACGGGTATTTGCCGATTTCCTTGACGAAGCCGGGAATGTCGCGCGGGTTGGTGATCAGCAGATTGGTGGCGCCGATCTTGAAGAAGGTCAGGCAGTTCGCCGTCAGCGCGAAGATGTGATACAGGGGCAGGGCGGTGACGATCAGTTCGTCGTCGCGCAGGGCGGCGGCAATCCAGGCGTGCGCCTGCTGCAGGTTGGCGATGATGTTGCGGTGGGTCAGCATCGCACCCTTCGACACCCCCGTGGTGCCACCGGTGTATTGCAGGAAGGCGAGATCGTCGTGACCGACGTCCACCGGTTGCAGCGGGAAACGACCGCCTTCGATCAGTGCGTCGCGCAACTCGATGGCATTCGGCAAGTTCCAGGCCGGCACCATCTTCTTGATGCGCTTGACCACCAGATTGACGATCATGCGTTTGGGGAAGTCCAGCATGTCGCCAAGTTGCGTTACCAGCACATGCTTGACCGGGGTGCGGGCGATCACCTTGTCCAGTACGCTGGCGAAATTCTCGACGATGACGATCGCCTCGGCGCCGGAATCCTTGAGCTGGTGTTCGAGTTCGCGCTCGGTATACAGCGGGTTGCAGTTCACCACGGTGTAGCCCGCACGCAGGGCGCCATAGAGGCAGACCGGGTATTGCAGCAGGTTGGGCATCATCAGCGCGATGCGGGCACCTTTCGGCAGCTTCAGCACCGACTGGCAATACGATCCGAAGGCGGCCGACAGCTTGTCCAGTTCGGCGTAGGTGATAGCCTTGTCCATGTTGATGTAGGCCTTGCGCGGCCCGTAGAGCTTCACGCTCTTGGCGAACAGGTCTCCGATCGAGCGGAACTCGTCGAGGTCGATTTCAGCGGGTACGCCGGCCTGATAACTCTTGAGCCAGATCTTTTCCATGGCAGCTTCCTCTTTGGTTTTTTGACATTGTAATCACAAAGGGTGCTCGGGTTTATCCCTGGATAGAACGCCTGGATTCAACCGAGCCAACGCCTCAACTGTGCATACACCCCGGCGTCGTCGAGCAGGTCCATGTGATTCAGGCCATGACCGACCCATTGGCGGGACGCGGGAAAGTCCAGCGCCAGTCTCTTGTCCTTGTGTTGTCCCAGCGCGCTGCGCAGAGGCACCAGGCCGTCGCCCAGAATCGATTCGCCCGGATCGTCGTCCGCTTGCGCAATGGTGACGCCGGCGGCGAAGCATTGCACCCCTTGCGGCAGCGGCGTCGCGTTCTTCCGACCTTTGGCATGCGCAAAGCGGTCGCCGTGCCGCCAGTCTTCGTCAAGGATGCTGCCGTGGCGCAGGTCGGTAATGCCGGCGCTGCGAATCTTCGCCAGGCGCGCCAGTGCTGCGGTGTAGGGGCTGATCTCGAGCACGACATTGACCCAATTGCCGCCCCGCTCGAGGGGAGCGCCTTCGTGGGGGGTGCCGAGGAACACCAGCTTCCGAAGCTGTTTCGGCCACGCCTGCCCCCCCCGTTCGCCGTAGTGAAAGGCGCTGCGCGCCAGCAAACCGCCCATGCTGTGTCCGATGATCACCAGTTCCTCGACCGGGACGGGCCAGGCCCGAAGCAGGTCTTCGAGGAGTTCGGCGAAGTCATGGCCATTGGTCGAGACATGCCGGCCACTGTTGTAGTGCAGGTAGAGCGGCGTGAAGCCGGCGGCTTCGGCCAGTGCCGCACCATGGTCATGCCCGTTGCGCCGCCATTGCAGGTCGTTCATGCACAGGCCATGAACCAGTATCAGGATCTTGCCGCCGGGACGGGGAAGGTGTGCGGCGAGATCCGGCGCGCTCAGTGTCAGCGGCTTGCCTTCACGGCGCAACCGCATCGTTATCGCCAGGGGATTCGCGCTCGCGGCAAGGTGGTCGCCGAGCACGCCGTTGAGCGCGGCCAGCAAGGCTTCGCGCGTGCCGGACGATGCGGACAGGTGGGGTTCGAGAAAAGGAACCAATTGCCCCAGCAGCGCGTCGATGCCGCTGCCGACCAGCCGTGTCGTGCCCTGTATGGTGCGATAGACAAGCCCGGTGATGCCTTTGGTTGGCTCCTGGGTGTATTTGCCCAGTGGCCCCGGGGCACTGGCGATGTTGTGATGCATGGTCTCGATCAGGCGGGTGAGTCCGAGCGTCGCGTCGATCGCCAGGCGGCCGACGCCGCGAATGTCGGCGGGACGGAGATGTGTCTTCCTGATCATGGCTGCTGTGCCGGTTCGTGCGTCGTTAGAATGTCATGCCTAGCTTCCGCCAATTATCCCATGCCTCAATCTTCCCCTTCGCCGCGCCTGTGCTTGCAGATTGGTTCCCAGCCGCGATCATTGCCCGGCCCCTTCTCCGCGGGAAAGGGTGATCGCGGCCCGCTGCGCCCTCAGGCTTTTGACGGGCCTGCCTTGGGGTCTCCCAAGAGGACTTCCGTAAGGGGCGCGGCAAAAGGCGGCAGACCGATGAAGCGGGGGTTCATGCAACTGTGCCTGTTCCTGCTTCCCGCGCTTGCTTGCCTGCCTGGTCGCGCGGAAATCGTCGTGACCGACGTTGGCGGCACGACCATCAAACTCGCTGCACCGGCCCGGCGCATCATCAGCCTGGCGCCGAACATCACGGAGCTCGTGTTCGCCGCCGGTGCCGGAGACCGTCTGGTCGGCAATGTGGAGTTCGGCGAGTATCCGCCGGCGGTGAAGGCCGTACCGAAAATAGGAGGCTATGCGCGCTTCGACCTCGAAGCCATCATGGCGCTCAAGCCCGACCTGATTCTCGGCTGGGAAAGCGGCAACGATGCGGCGTCGATTTCCCGCTTGCGATCGATGGGCCTGACCGTGCATCTGTCCGAGGTGGATCGCATCGAGGATATCGCCGGAGAAATCGAGCGCATCGGCAAGCTTGCCGGCACCGAAGCGATTGCGGGTCCGGTGGCGGTTGCGTTTCGCCAACGCCATGCAAAACTGCTTGCCCGCTACAGCGGGCGGCCTCCGGTAAATGTGTTCTACCAGATATGGAAGCAACCCCTGATGACCGTCAACAGCCGGCAGATCATCAGTGATGTCATCAGCCTGTGCGGCGGACGAAACGTGTTCGCGCAATTGCCGGGGCTGGCGCCGACGGTCAGCATCGAGGCCGTCATTGCCGCCAATCCGGAGGCCATCGTCGCCAGCGGCATGGGCGATGTGCGACCGGAATGGCTGGATGACTGGAAGCGCTGGCGCACGCTGGCGGCCGTGTCGCGCGGCAATCTCTATTTTGTCCCGCCCGACCTGATTCAGCGCCATACGCCACGCATTCTCGATGGCGCCGAGTTGCTATGTGCGCATCTGGAAGCGGCACGCGGCAAGCGCAGCCGGTAAGGGGCCGGGAAGTCGGCGCTGACGCTACGGCGGCTGGAGCGTTCGAGCGGCGACTCAGCTGCCGTGCTTTGAACTGCGTCCGCGAAACGCCATGGCCATTTCGAACGCTGCGCGGGTAAAGGTCAGCACTTCGGCGAATTCCTCGTCGCTCAGCTTGCGTGCTTCGTCATCGGCGCGGTAGATGTTGGCGAACTCGCGTTCCCGCGCCGACTGGATCAGCAGTTTGCCGACGCCGAGGCCTTCCAGGGCACGCCACAGATCGGGATTCGAACTACGGGTGAACTTCATGACGAAGCCGACCGGGTCGTTGCGGCCGAGGACCGCGGCCAGCCGCAGCACGAGTTCGAAGGGCACGGCTATGCGGCCGTTTTCCCAGGCTTCGATCAGGGAAGGGTCCTTGAGGTTGATCGCCGCTCCGACTTCGGTGATGGTGAGGCCTGCGGCCTTGCGCATGCGGCGCAGGGCCGCGCCGGTCCTGGTCCAGACGCCCGGCTCCGTCAGGCTGGGCAGCATCGCCTTGAGCACGTCGGCGGCCGCCTCCATGGGTTTGCCGGCACGCAGGGTGCGGGCGATGCTGGTGGCGGTCTGCAAGGTCGCGGCGGCGCCGACCGTGGCGGCACCCGCGTCGAGCACCTTGCCGGCCATCGAACGCATCTGGTCCACCAGGCTGGACTCGGCCTGCTCCGGTGTGTGTCTCGGTGGTGCCGGCTTTGTCGTTGCGCGCTTTCTCGCGGGCGCCTTGCGTTTTGGGGTGGCGGGGCTGGCCATGGCGTGTCCTCTTCCCGGGCTGGGCCTGCCGGACTATTTTCCCTGGATTCTCTGGCGCGACTCGTGGCGTTCCTGCGCCTCGATCGAGAACGAGGTCGTCGGGCGCGCCAGCAGGCGCCGCAGTCCGATCGGGTCGCCGGTTTCCTCGCAGTAGCCGTACTGGCCGGTTTCGATGCGTTGCAGTGCGGCTTCAACACGGGGCAGCATCTTGCGCTCGCGATCGCGGATACGCAGCTCGATGGAGTTCTCCTCTTCGATGGTGGCGCGGTCGTTGGGGTCGGCTTCGGCCTCGCCATCGCGCAGGTGATCGATGGTCATGCTTGCGTTGTCGATCAGGTCCTGCCGCTGCTTGCGCAGAAGGTCGCGGAAAAAAGCAAGCTGTGCCGCGTTCATGTAGGAACTGGCGGACATGGCGAGCAGGGCTTTTTCGCTCAGTGGTTTGGCTGTATTGGGCATCGCTTGTTTCCCTGTATCTCGGTTCGATTGTCTTGGCCGATACCCCCTACTCTATCGAAAGAACAGGCCAGCGTCAGGGGAATTTGCGTGTCCGCCGGAATCCGCGGAAACGCCGCCGGAACGGCGTACCGGCGTCGGCCGCGGACCCTGCTCAGCGCGGCACGAACCAGCGTCGCCCGTCGACCTGCACTTCGTGTAGCGGATGGCCGTAGAGGCGGCTGAGGTGTTTCGCGGTGATCACCTCGGCGGCGGGCCCGGCCATCCATTCGCCGTCGCCGAACAGCAGCAGTGCCTGGCGGCAGTAACGCGCGGCGAATCCGGGATCGTGCAGCACGGCGACGATGGCCGCGCCTGACGTCGCGCGTCGCGCGAACAGGTTCATCACCGACACCTGGTGCGACAGGTCGAGATGGGTCAGCGGTTCATCCAGAAGAAACAGTTGCGGCTCCTGCGCGAGCAGGAGCGCCACGGCCAGACGCTGGCGTTCGCCGCCAGAAAGGCTCTGCACTTCGCGCTCGGCAAAACCACCGAGGTCCACTTCGTCGAGGGCGGCCGAGGCGAGGCGATGGTCGGCAGCGGATTCCCAGTCCCAGCGTCCCAGATGCGGATGGCGGCCGACCAGCACGGTCTCCATGACGGTGGAGGCGAAGGGATCCATCTGGTGCTGCGACAGAAAGCCCCGTGCGCGCGCCATGGCCCTTGCGCCTGCGCCCCGGCTGGCTTGCGGCAACGGGAGGCCGGCAACATTCAGTCGGCCGCCTTGCTGTGCGCGCAGGCCGGCCAGCGTGGACAGCAACGTGGACTTGCCGGCGCCGTTGCGTCCGAGAATGGCCCACGACTCGCCCGAACCCACCCGCCAGTCCAGATTGCGGCAGACCTGATGGCCGCCTATGCTGACCTCGAGTTGCATGGCTTCCAGTACGGGCGTTTCCATGGCCGGATCACTGGCGTTCATTGGCTTGCCGCCCCAGCAGGATGAGGAAGACCGGTACGCCGAGCAGCGCGGTCAGCACGCCGACCGGCAACTGTTGCGGGGCGACCACGGTACGCGCCAGCGTGTCGGCGAGGACCAGCAGGCTGCCGCCGGCGAGTACCGACGCGGGCAACAGCAGGCGCTGGTCGTTGCCCCAACCCATCCTGATCATCGCCAAGCGGACCAGATGCGGCACTACCAGACCGATGAAGCCGATGCTGCCGGCCGTTGTCACTGCCACCGCGGTGAGCAGCGATGCGAGCACATAGATGCCGCGCTTGACCTGGTTTACCGATACGCCAAGCGCATGCGCCAGCGTGTCCCCGCGCGCCAGCAGGTTGAGTTCGCGGGCGAAGGGCAGGGTGGCAACCAACCCCAGCGCCAGAACGATCAGCGCCAGCCACGGGCTGGCGGCGTGAGCCAGATCGCCCATGAGCCAGAACAACATGCCGCGCAAGCCATCCTCGGGCGTGATGGAAAGAATCAGCGCCACGGTCGCGCCGCAGCCCGAGGCGACGATCACTCCCGTCAGCAGCAGCCGGGTGCGGGTCCAACTGCTGTCGCCATGGGCCAGGCCAAACACCAGCAGCATTGCCGCCAGCGCACCGGCGAAGGCGGCGATGTTCATCAGTGCCAGTGAAAGGCCCGCCAGCATGGCGGACAGGGCGCCTACCGAAGCCCCGCCGGAGATCCCCAGCACGTAGGGATCCGCCAGTGGATTGCGCAGCAGCACTTGCATCAGTGCGCCCGCCAGTGCCAGCAGGCCGCCGCAGGCGAATGCCGCCAAGGCCCGCGGCAGGCGCAGGCCACGGATCACCTCGACCGCCAGCCCGTCCCGTTCACCGCCGAGCGCGCCGATCACATCGGCGGCCGATACAGGCACGCTGCCTGCCCCCAGTGCAATGAGCAGGCTCAGCAGCGCCAGCCCGAGAAGGGCGGCGAGGATGTACAGGGCGCGGCGGCGGGTGGGCATGGCGGCTCTTACATTACCAGCGATACTCGGCGCTCACGTATCCGTTTCGCCTGTCTTCCGGATAGGCGTTGAAGGACGTGAATGTGCCATTGACAATGCCGTATGAGTAATAGGCCTTGTCCAGTACGTTATTGATGCCGGCCGCCAGTCGCCAGAAGCCGATTTCATGGCTCAGCTTGACATCGGCGGTCGTGAATGCCGGCATCGACCGGAAGCGGTTGGTCTGGTCGTTGTCGTAGCGCTGTCGGCCGACATGGTTGGCGTTGACGCTCAGGCGTGTGGCCGGCATCACCTGCCAGCC
>JAIOPW010000567.1 GCA_021413665.1 Rhodocyclales bacterium
GGCGATGACCGTCGTCACGCAGCACGCAAGCAAAGCCACCGCATAACCGCGCAGCGCCTTCCTGCTCTTGCCTGTCAGCGCAGCGTGCGATGCGCCGGCGGTCGGTGTCATTGCGTATCCTGCCTGTTAATTGTCATTGCACCCGTAGCGTAAAGCAGGGCTGGTATATACGGTGACAATTGTCGCGGGCGGGACATAAAAAAGGTGTAAAAATCGCGCCGCCGGCCGGGCAAACAGGCCCGCTGGCGGATGATGCCGCCTGCATACGGCCGGCGCGGCGCTATGGTATATTTCGCGCATTGCCAGGTTGCGTTCCGCGAGGTTAACGTGCTGACTGGTTTCAAGGCTTTGCCGAAATTCCTGCTTGCTTGCGCGCTTGCCGCCACGGCGGCCGGGCTGCCATCCGTCGTTGCCGCCGCCGAGCAAAAAGTCGCGCTGATTATCGGCAACGCCGCCTACCCCACTTCCCGCCTCAGAAATCCGGTCAACGACGCCAAGGCCATGGCGGAGAAATTGCGCGCGCTCGGTTTTGACGTCGTACTGCGCACCGACACCACGCAGCGCGACATGACGCGCGCGATCAGCCAGTTCGGCCAGAAGCTTGTCCTCGGCAGCGTCGGGCTGTTTTATTACGCCGGGCACGGCATGCAGGTGCGCGGCAAGAACTTCCTGATCCCGATCGACGCCGAGATCGAGACCGAAGGCTCGGTCAGCAGCGAAGCGGTCGACGTCGACCAGGTGCTCAATCAACTGGGGCCGGCGCGGCTCAGCATGGTGATCCTCGACGCCTGCCGCAACAATCCGTTCGAGCGCAAATTCCGCAGCAGCGGCGGTGGCGGGCTGGCGCAAATCGACGCGCCGACCGGGACCCTCCTCGCCTATGCAACGGCGCCGGGCAAAGTGGCCGCCGACGGCACCGGCAACAACGGCGTTTATACCGAAGCCCTGCTGAAGGCCCTCGACATGCCGGGGCTGAAGGTCGAAGATGTCTTCAAGCAAGTGCGCATCAACGTGCTCAAGTCTTCGGACAACCAGCAAACACCATGGGAATCGTCCTCGCTCACCGGCGAGTTTTACTTCTCGGCTCCCGCCAAGCCCACGGTCGCCGCATTCGATGACAGCAAGTTCCGGCAGGCCGAAAAAGAACGTGCCGAACTGCTCGCCGCTCTGCAGGACGAGCGCAAGAAGCGCGACCAGGACGCGGACCTCATCAAGCGCGAGATGGAAAAGCTGCGCGCCGAACTGCTGCAGATGCGTACAGCACCGGCGCCCGCCGCACCCGTCCCGTCCGCGCCAGCGATAGCTGCGCCAGCTCCGGTGGCGCCTGCGCCGGTGGCACCGACCGTGATCGCCGCCGCCAAACCCACCAGTGCGCCACCGCCGCCACAACCGCAAATCGCAGTCACGCCGCCTGCCGCACCGCCCGTAACGCCGTCCGCCACCGCCACAACCGACTGGAAACCGCGCATCGCGTTGCTCGAACAATCACGCGGCAAGCTCTCCTTGTCGAAAGCGATGGCGATACTGCTCGACATCAGCTCGGCGGACGACCTGAGCATGCTGCTCGCGCACGAACTGAAGATCAAAGGCCTGATATGGCAGACCGCCTACGCGATGGGCGTCGACAGCACCGGCAACATCGTATGGGGCGGCAGCTACCGCTGGGGCAATCCGGGCTTCGCCACCAACACGGCGCTTGAATTTTGCGGCAAGACGGCGGGCGCCGCGTGCAAGGCCGTCTTCGCGAACGGCGACTTCAAGGAGCAGGATTTCATTGAAGTCGTGAAAGCGCTGGGCACACGCTCTGTCGGTGAGGTCCGTACGGCCTACATG
>JAIOPW010000105.1 GCA_021413665.1 Rhodocyclales bacterium
CCGACTGGATCCGGTCGATCAGGTCGCCTTCGCTGGTGCTCTGGACGCTCTCGACTTGCACGCCGGCAGCCCGGCCTTGGGCTTCCATGGCAAGGTGAACCTCGGCGAGGGAATTCCGGCCGTAGATCCCCGGTTCCCGGGTGCCGAGGAGGTTCAAATTCGGGCCATGGAGCACCAGAATGCGCGGTTCAAGCTGTTGCGAGGTGGCCTTTTGAGAGCGTGTTTGCCTGGACATGGCAGCAAGTTTGCCGCAAATCGATACATTTTGTCCAGTACCAGCGTTCCCCCGTGTTGCGGGTTTTTAGACTTGTCCGGTTCTGTAGCACATGAATTGTCCGCTTTTCTTGTCGAGGGCGGGAAGCGACGGAGGGCGGAGCCCGGAGTCGATTTCTGCCCTCGACGGCGCACCTGGCGGACGGTTCAGGCGGCCTGTTGTAGTTCATCGGGGATGGGTTTCCCGTCGGGGGTGAAATAGGCCAGGCCCCGCGGCCCGTGGAAAATCGCCAATGCTCCGTTGGCATAGCGATTCACCCGCACCTTGGCCTTGACGTAGTGGCAGCGGTGGTTGTCGGCAGGAATCTGCAAGATCAAGTTGTCGAAACGCACGCAGTTGTCGGCGCCGACCGTTCGCGCATGCTGCTCACACAGGATGTCATCGAGACTGGCCCCGATCCAAGGCACGAAGGCAGTACCTTCCATCATCGCCGGCAGGGCAAACTCGGCGTTGAAGGCCGGCAAATAGACTGTTGCAAGGTACTGGTTGGCTTGGGTCATGCCCGTGATGCCGGCCAACGCCAATTCTTGGGGCAGGCGCCCCTGGTGTGTCTTGAAGGCTCGCTCTGAACGTCCGCGGGCTTGCGGGGAATAGGCGGCGATCATGTCGATGCCCAACTGTTTCATGGCCCGGCCAAACTGGGTGGGGTTCTCCTTGTCGACTTTGCCCCCGGTTTCGGGCGTGAGCCAGTAATGGCTTCCCCGGTCGCTGTAGAACGAACAGCACAGGCCATGGGCGTCGATCACCTCCCGAATCCCCCGGAAACTGCTGGCCGTGCCTTCCTCCTCAACGAAGAACATGGAGTAGTGCTCATTGGTTGCGTCATCTAAAGTCACGATCAAGTCCCATTGCTGCCCGGCGATCCATTCATGCCTGCTGCCGTCCTGGTGAATCATCATGCCCGGCAACGGGGATCGTTCCCGGCGCTTCCGATGGGCGCCACGCTTCTCGGCCTTCGGGATCAGCTTTGCCTCTTGCAGACGCCTTTTGACCCAGGTGTAGCCCCGTACGCCGCCACAGCGTCGGTACCAGTTGTGGAAGTGCCTGGCGTTCCAGCCACGGTGTCGATTCCGGTACTGATCGACCAATGCCATCACCTCATCCACCGGCGCCCGTCGGTTCGAGGCTTGCTCCAGCCGCCGGTCGATCAGACCGTCCA
>JAIOPW010000543.1 GCA_021413665.1 Rhodocyclales bacterium
CCGCAGATCGACGAGGACGGCAATATCATCCTGCACGTGCATCCGGCGGTCACCACCATCACCGAAAGCAACAAGGTCATCGATCTGGGCGGCGCTACCGGTGCCATCACGCTACCGCTGGCCGTGAGCCGCATCAACGAAACCGATTCGATTGTTCGGGCGCAGAACGGCAACATTGTCGCCATAGGCGGCCTGATGCGTCAGGAGCAGTCGTCCGACCGCTCGCAGTTGCCGGGAGCCACCGGGTTCGTCGCCAACGCGCTGGGCCAGCGCTCATCCGCGTTGCGCAAGCGCGAGCTGGTGATCCTGATCAAGCCCACCATCATCGACAACGACCGGGCCTGGACGCAGGACATCAACGATGTTCAGGAGCGTATGCGGGCCTACCCGTCTGCCCGGCCCGCACAGTAGTTCTGTCGGCCCCGCATGTAGTTCATTCATCCGTGTACCTCAACCACTTCGGCCTGCGGGAATTTCCCTTCGGGATCACGCCGGACACAAGCTTCATCTATTCGGCCGACGCCCATCAGGAAGCCCTCAACACGCTGCTGATAGGCCTCGACACCGGCGAAGGCTTCATCAAGATCACGGGCGAAGTCGGCACCGGCAAGACGCTGCTGTGCCGCCGTTTCCTCGCGACCCTGAGCGAGGATCATGTGGTCGCCTACATTCCCAACCCGATGCTCGAACCGCACCTCCTGTTGATCGCGATCGCCGAGGAGTTGGGGCTCAGGCTCCAGGACCTCCACTTTCAGTTTCACCTGATGAAGGAATTCAACCAGCGCTTGCTGGACATGGCGGCGCAAGGCAAGAAGGTGGTTATCTGCATCGACGAAGCCCAGTCGATGCCACTGGAAAGCCTCGAAGCGCTGCGCCTGCTGTCCAACCTGGAAACCGAGAAGCGCAAGCTGCTGCAGGTGGTGATGTTCGGCCAGCCGGAACTGGACCAGAAGCTATCCAATCCGGCCGTGCGCCAGTTGCGCCAGCGCATCGTGTTCCATTACCGCATGCCGGGCCTCAAGCAGCAGGAAGCGGCGCATTACCTTGCACACCGCCTGCGCGTCGCCGGCCATCGGGATGGGGACGTCTTCCCGCCGGCCAGTGCGCGCCTGCTGTTCCGCTGGTCCAGCGGTACGCCGCGCCTGGTCAACGTGCTGGCGCACAAAGCCATGCTGCTGGCCTACGGCGAAGGCAAGACGAAGATAAGTCGTGCCCATGTAACGCTTGCGGGGCGCGATACGGAAGGCTTGCGACCGCTGCGCTGGTGGCAAGGGTGGTGACATGAGTCTGGTCAACAAAATGCTGCGCGACCTCGATGCCCGCCACATCGGCGACAACGAACGCGCGGCTTTGCCGTCCGCCGTGACGCCGCTGGCGGCGCGCCAGGACCCTGGACGTGGTGGGTCGTGGCGGTGGCTCGGTGCCACCGTGGCGGCAGCCGTTGCGGCTGGGACCGCCTGGTTCATCGCACCCGGAGGCAGCCCCGAATTGCCTGCCGCACCACCGGTGACCACAGCCGTTGCGCCCCCGATGGTTCCCGCGGTTCCCGCCACGTCGACACCATCCGCTCTGGCCGCCACGGGTGCCGGACTGCCTTCCCTGCGCATGGCCGACGCATTGTCGGTGGCGCCCGCGCTTCCGCTCGCGGCGCCAGTCAAATCCGTCGTGGCCGCACCAAAGTCGGTCGAGCGACCGACCGCGACCGACGCCGCGGCACGCCCGGCGGTGGTGTCCGCGCAGAAAGCGCAGCCGGTGCCGGAACCCCGCATCGACAAGCAGGTGCACCTGCCGTCAGCCGCCGAACGCGCCGAAACCGAATATCGCCGTGGCGTTCTGGCGCAGCGCCAGGGTGACGCCAACGGTGCGGCCGGCAACTACCGCGCGGCACTGGCGCAACATGCCGAACATGCCGCAGCCCGACAGACCCTGGCGGCACTGCTGATCGGGGCGAAGGATTTTGACGAAGCGGAAGAAATCCTGCGCAAGGGTACGGAACTGGCTCCGGTGCGCCTCCCGTCGACACTGGCCTGGGCGCGGCTGAAAGTCGAACGCAACCAGGCGCCCGCGGCGCTGGAAATCCTGCAAAAGAACGCGATCCTGGGCGAGCGCAGCGCGGAGTACCAGGGGTTCACCGGTGCGCTGCTGAATCGCGCCGGCCGTGCTTCCGAGGCGGTGGAGCACTATCAGGCGGCGACTCGCCTCGCACCCGGTGAAGGTCGCTGGTGGGCGGGTCTGGGCATCGCACTCGACGCCACCGGCAAGGCGGCCGAAGCACGCGAGGCCTACCTGAAGGCGCGCACCTTGCCGGGCTTGCCGGCCGACTTGGCACAGCACATCGAGCAGCGTCTGCGCTAGACCATGAACTGTTGCCCCCCCAGACCCTGCTCCAGCGGAAGGGATGACCACGGCTCGCTGCGCTCGCAGGCTTTTGACCGGTCTGCCCTCGGGTCCCCCAAGGGGACTTCCTCAAGGGGCGCGGCAGAAGGCAGCAGACCTACTCCCGCGTGATCGCGGGCGGCGTAGCCGCCTGGCTGTTTTGCTGCTCCGCTGCAACCAGCCTGCTCTGCGCCCAGGTACGCAAGTGTCCCAGCGGACCGGTCAGATTGGCCCAGGCATCGAGCATGGCGCGCTTCTGTTTTTCGCGATGCGCCTCTTCGGCGCGGGCAAAGTTCTGGATCTGGTCCTGGATCAGCTCGCGCGCCCTGTCCTCGGCGCGCATCTGCACCAGGCGCAAGGCATCCCGTGCCGTGTAATCGTCCGCGATGGAGTAAGGCAGCGTCATCGAACTCGCCAGGCGCGCCACCTCGCGCAGCGTGTCGGCGCGCTCGATGGAGGAAACCTGCGCCTCGCAGCGCGCGGCAAAACGGCGTCCTTCCATGCGCAGCATGTTCTTGTCGACCGGGTCGCGAAACGCCATGACCATCCCTTGCCGGAGAGCGAAGCCCCGATTGTACCGCCGCCCCGGACCCCGTCCCGCCGCCTTTTGCCGCGCCCCTTAAGGAAGTCCCCTTGGGAGATCCCAAGGCGGGCTTTCGTTCACCCGGAGCCGACATCGCCGGCGAACCGCCCACCCTCTTCCCGGGAAAGGGGATCGGGGGATTGCCCGCTTAGTCTTTCAGTGTCCGCGCCAGCACCAGGTTCTCGACCCGTTCCGCGCCGTGCACCCTGAGTATCCGCGCCAGTTCGCCAAGCGTGGCTCCCGTGGTCATCACGTCATCGACCACCAGCACAGTCTTGCCGGTCAGGTCGATGTCGCATTCGAAGGCGTGGCGGATGTTTGTTGCGCGCTCTTTCCAGGGCAGGCTGGCTTGCGGCGTGGTGTCGCGACGGCGGAGAATATGCGTGATTTCCAGAGGTGCGCCGAAACTGCGTTCAAGTGGTCGGGCGATTTCGAGGGCCTGGTTGAATCCGCGCTGTGCGAGTCGTGCCGGAGCAAGCGGAACCGGGACTATCAAGTCAGGGCGGAACGGCATGGCGGCCAGCGCCAGCAAGCCACCAAGAAAGTCGGCGCTGGCGAGACGGTGGGCATACTTCAGCGACTGGATCAGGCGGTCGACCGGGAACTCGTAACGAAGAATCGCCTGCGTGGCATCGAAATGCGGCGGCATTTTCAGGCAAGCGCCGCATACGTGCGAATCCGGGGTCGGCAGCGCGCAGACCGGGCAACGCTGGGCGGGCAGGCGTGGCAGACTGGCCGCACACGCCGGACACAACAGGCAATCCGCACTGGGTGCCGCGCACAAAAGGCAGTCCTGCGACAACAACGCCGCAAACCCATTTTTGACCCCGTTTGCCAAGCTCGCTGCGATTGACAAGCCCCGCTCCTTCCACCAAGATTCGCGCCTTCCCGCATTCTATCGAGTCCGCCGCGATGACCCCCACAGCCGCGCCCCAAACCGTTCAGCCGACACCTCGTCCGGCCATGTGCTGGACCACCGACGCGCTGGTCGGCCTGTTCGAACTGCCGTTCAACGACCTGATGTATCGGGCGCAGGAAGTGCATCGTACAAATCACAGGGCCAATGCCATCCAGCGCTCGACGCTGCTGTCGATCAAGACCGGAGGCTGCTCGGAGGACTGCGGCTATTGCTCGCAGTCGGCGCACCACGGCGAGGCCCAGCGTGAAGCGTTGCTGGAAGTCGAGGAGGTCGTGGCCGCCGCGCAAGCCGCAAGGGACAAGGGCGCCACGCGCTTCTGCATGGGCGCGGCATGGCGCGGACCGAAGGAAAAGGATCTCGACCGCGTCACCGACATGATCGTGGCGGTGAAGGCGCTGGGACTGGAAACCTGCGTTACGCTCGGCATGCTCAAGGAAGGCCAGGCGCAACGACTCAAGGCCGCCGGGCTCGACTATTACAACCACAATCTCGATACCGCGCCAGAGTTCTACGGCCAGGTCATCACCACCCACGCCCAGAGCGAACGCTTCGACACCCTCGATCGCGCCCGCGAGGCCGGCATCAAGCTGTGCTGCGGCGGCATCGTCGGCATGGGCGAAACGCGGCGCCAGCGCGCCTCGCTGCTGGTCGAACTGGCCAACATGAGCCCGCCGCCCGAGTCGGTGCCGATCAACGAACTGGTGCCGATGCCCGGCACGCCGCTGGAGAACGCGCCGCCGCTGGACCCCTTCGAGTTCGTGCGCACGATCGCCGTGGCGCGCATCACCATGCCCGGTTCGATGGTGCGGCTGTCGGCAGGCCGGCAGCAGATGAGCGACGAATTGCAGGCCCTGTGCTTCCTCGCCGGCGCCAATTCGATCTTCTATGGCGACAAACTGCTGACCGCCGGCAACCCGGAAGCCGACCGCGACGAAGCTTTGTTCGCTCGCCTGGGACTGACCTCCGCCTGACCGGATCATGCGCAGCGACTTCGCGCGCGCGGCCGAATCCTACGATTCCGCCGCAGTTCTCGCCCGCGAAGTGGGCGCTCGCATGGGAGCACGACTCGACCTGGTAAAGATTGCCCCGCGACGCGTGGCCGACATCGGCTGCGCGACCGGGGACGGCATCCGCGAATTGCATCGACGCTACGGCACCGCCAAGGGCGACCGGCTGGCGATTGCCATCGACTACGCGCTGCCCATGCTGCTGGCGGCGCGCAGGCGTACTCCACGACTGCAACGCCTGATCGGACGCGCCCCACACCTGCTCAATGGTGATGTGCGCGCCTTGCCGCTGGCCGCCAATACCCTCGGACTGGTCTGGTCGAACCTGATGCTGCACTGGCTCGATGATCCGCTGCCGGCGCTGCGGGAAATCCACCGCGTGCTCGACGTGGGCGGCCTGCTCAGCTTTGCCACCTTCGGTCCCGACACGCTGAAGGAGTTGCGTGCCGCCAGCACGAAAGTCGGCGCTCAAGCTACGGTGAAGCGCTTCCTCGACATGCACGACCTGGGCGACATGCTGGTTGCCGCGGGCTTTGGCGATCCGGTGATGGACATGGAAATGATCACCCTGACCTATCCTTCGCCACGCTCCTTCCTCACTGACCAGCGCCACCTCGGAGTGCGCGACGCCCTGCTGGGACACCAGAACTGGCGCGACTGGCGCCGGCTGCTCGAGGCCTGGCCGCGGGACGCCGACCGACGCCTGCCGGCCAGCTTCGAGATCGTCTACGGCCATGCCTGGAAGCCCGCGCCGAGGCAGCTCGCCGACGGGCGCGCGGTGGTCACGTTTCATTCGCGATGAAACGCGCGAAGCAGCGGCCGCCAAGGCCCCTCAAGCCGCGCAATTTACGGGCGATCGACCCACTGCTGAAGAAGGGTGGCCGCCACCAGCGCAAGGACAAGCGCGCCAGCCGGGCCCGACAAAAGACCGCGTTGCGGCGCCGGACCGAAGAAACCTGATCCACCCCTGAGGCGGGCTTTATGCCCGGCGGCAGCCCCCTCTTCAGCCCCGCATTGTGGAAATCCCTATATTGCGTATTGTGAATCGTTATTTTACAATGTGGAACGTTTGCAGCGTGCCGAATCACGAACTAGGTCTATGCTGCATCAAACAGGTTCGCCGGAAGCACGCCCGGTGGACTCCAATAACTCTCAAAAGGAGGAGAGCATGTCCACTGCGCCCCAACTCGCGCCGTCCGACGCCGACCCGCAGGAAACCGGCGAATGGCTTGAAGCGCTGCAAGCCGTCATCGCCCGCGAAGGTCCCGAGCGCGCGCATTTCCTGCTTGAACAACTGATTGCGCTGGGCCACCAGACGGGCATCAACATGCCCTACAGCGCCAACACCGAATACATCAACAGCATTCCCGCCGACCAGCAGCCGGTCACCCCCGGCGATTACGAAATGGAACAGAAGATTCGCGACTATGCGCGCTGGAACGCCATGGTCATGGTGTTGCGGGCGAACAAGGACGACTCGGGCCTCGGCGGCCATATCGCCAGCTACGCCTCGGCGGCGACGCTCTACGACATCGGCTTCAACCACTTCTGGCATGCGCCGTCCGACACCCACGGCGGCGACCTGGTGCTGTCGCAAGGCCACTCGGCGCCCGGCGTCTATGCGCGCGCCTTCATGCTCGGCCGCCTCACGGTGGAGCAGATGGACAACTTCCGCCGCGAGGTCGACGGCAAGGGCCTGTCGAGCTATCCCCATCCGTGGCTGATGCCGGATTTCTGGCAGTTCCCCACCGTGTCGATGGGCCTCGGCCCCTTGCAGGCGATCTACCAGGCACGCTTCATGAAGTACCTGCAGCACCGCGACCTGATCCCCACCGACAGCCGCAAGGTCTGGGCCTTCATGGGCGACGGCGAAATGGACGAGCCGGAATCGATGGGTGCCATCGGCATGGCCGGGCGCGAGCGCCTCGACAACCTGATCTTCGTCATCAACTGCAACCTGCAACGGCTCGACGGCCCGGTGCGCGGCAACGGCAAGATCATCCAGGAACTGGAATCCGATTTTCGCGGCGCCGGCTGGAACGTGATCAAGGTGATCTGGGGCAGCTACTGGGATCCCCTGCTGGCGCAGGACAAGACCGGATTGTTGCAGAAGCGCATGATGGAATGCGTCGATGGCGACTATCAGACTTTCAAGGCGCGCGATGGCGCCTACGTTCGCGAGCATTTCTTCGGCAAGTATCCGGAACTGCTGAAGATGGTGTCGACCTGGTCCGACGACGACATCTGGCGTTTGAACCGCGGCGGTCACGATCCGCACAAGGTCTACGCGGCCTACGCCGCCGCGGTAGCCCACAAGGGCCAGCCAACAGTGATCCTGGCCAAGACCATCAAGGGCTATGGCATGGGCGAAGCCGGCGAGGCGCAGAACATCACCCACCAGCAGAAGAAGATGGGCACCACCTCGATCAAGGCCTTCCGCGATCGCTTCAAGCTGCCGGTCAAGGACGAAGAACTCGAAGCACTGCCCTACCTGACCTTCCCCGAGGGCTCGAAGGAACTCAACTACATGCGTGAGCGGCGAATGGCGCTCGGTGGCTACCTGCCATCGCGCCGGCGCAAGGCCGAGCCGCTGCCGGTGCCGCCACTGTCGGCGTTCGACGCCCTGTTGAAGGCGGGCGGCGAGGGCCGCGAGTTCTCCACCACGATGTCTTTCGTGCGCGCCCTCAACGTCATGCTCAAGGACAAGATCATCGGCAAGCGCGTGGTACCCATCGTAGTCGACGAGTCGCGCACTTTCGGCATGGAAGGACTGTTCCGCCAGATCGGGATCTGGAACCAGGACGGCCAGAACTACGTGCCGCAGGACGCCGACCAGATGATGTTCTACAAGGAAACCAGGAACGGCCAGATCCTGCAGGAAGGCATCAACGAGGCCGGCGCCATGGCCGACTGGATCGCCGCCGGCACCAGCTACTCGACGCATGGCGTGCAGACCATCCCGGTCTATGTCTGCTATTCGATGTTCGGCATGCAGCGCACCATGGACCTGGTCTGGGCGGCGGGCGACCAGCGCGCACGCGGCTTCCTGATCGGCGGCACTGCCGGGCGCACCACCCTCAATGGCGAAGGCCTGCAGCACGAGGACGGTCATTCGCAAATCCTCGCCGGCGCGGTGCCCAACTGCATCGCTTACGATCCCACCTTCGCCTACGAAGTCGCCGTCATCGTCCAGGACGGCCTGCGCCGCATGGTCACCGAACAGGAAGACGTCTTCTACTACCTGACGGTGATGAACGAAAACTACGAGCACCCGGCGATGCCGGAGGGCGCGGCGCCGGACATCCTCAAGGGCATGTACCAGTTCCGCAAGGGCGCGGCATCGAACGAACCGCGTGTGCAGCTTCTGGGCTCGGGCACCATCTTCATGGAAGCCATCGCCGCCGCCGCGCTGCTGAAGAAGGACTGGGGCGTTGAAGCCGACCTCTGGTCCTGCCCCAGCTTCAACGAACTGGCGCGCGACGGCAACGACTGCGCGCGCTGGAACCTGCTGCACCCGACCGAAAAGCCGCGCGTGGCGCATGTTTCCGCCTGTCTCGCCGAAACGCGCGGACCGGTAGTTGCCGCGACCGACTACATCCGCGTCTTTGCCGAGCAGATCCGTGCGCTGGTGCCGCGTCATTACACGGTGCTCGGCACCGACGGCTTCGGCCGTTCCGACACGCGCGAGAAGCTGCGCCACTTCTTCGAGGTGGATCGCTACTGGATCACCCTGGCGGCGTTGTCCGCGCTGGCGGAAGACGGCCAGATGAAGAAAGAGAAAGTGGCCGAGGCGATCAAGAAATACGACCTCGACCCGAACAAGCCCAACCCGGTGAAGGTGTAAGCCATGGCGCAGATCGTGGAAGTGAAAGTACCGGACATCGGTGACTTCAAGGACGTGCCGATCATCGAACTGCTGGTCAAGGTCGGTGACGAGGTCAAGGCCGA
>JAIOPW010000106.1 GCA_021413665.1 Rhodocyclales bacterium
CTGGCGCAGCTTGCCCGGCCCGGCGCCCTGCTCGCGGTGGTGACGGCCAGTCCGCTCGAAGCGCAGCGCCTCGCCGAGGAAATCGGCTGGTTCGCGCCCGATCTGCGCGTGCATCTGCTGCCGGACTGGGAGACCCTGCCCTATGACAATTTCTCGCCGCATCAGGACCTGATCTCGGAACGGCTGGCGACGCTTTACGCGGTGTCGCGCAATGAGTGCGAAGTGCTGATCGCAGCGGCCTCCACGGCCGTGACGCGCCTGGCGCCGCCTTCCTTCCTCGCCGGCCATACCTTCTTCATGCAGAAGGGCGCACGGCTGGAGATCGACAAGCTGCGCGCCCAGCTCACGCTGGCCGGCTACCAGCATGTAACCCAGGTCGTTGCCGCCGGCGAGTACAGCGTGCGCGGCGGGTTGGTCGACCTGTTCCCGATGGGTACCGCCCTGCCCTACCGCATCGAACTGTTCGACGACGAGATCGAGACCCTGCGCAGCTTCGACGTCGATTCGCAGCGCACGCTCTATCCGGTGCCCGAAATCCGCCTGCTGCCGGCACGCGAATTTCCCGCCGGCGAGGCCGGGCGCACCACGTTCCGCCAGCGCTTCCGCGAAGCCTTCGAGGGCGACGCCTCGCGCGTCAGCCTTTACAAGGACGTCTCGAACGGAATACTCCCCGCCGGCATCGAGTACTACCTGCCGCTGTTCTTCGATTCCACCGCGACGCTGTTCGACTATCTACCCGAGCACACCACATTGTTGCTGCACGGTGACGTGCCAGGTGCGATCGCCGAGTTCTGGACCGATACCCAGGGTCGCTACAAGATGCTGGGCGGTGACCGCTCGCGCCCGGTGCTGCCGCCGGCCGACCTGTTCCTGCGCGACGAGGAGTTCTTTGCTGCCGCAAAGGCGCTACCGCAACTGGTCCTGAAAGTCGGCGCTGGCGCTGCGGCGACGCTGCCGCTGTTGGCGGTGAACCGCAAGGCCGACGACCCGCTGGCCGCCCTGCGCGCCTTCCTCGGCGGGCACGCCGGCCGTGTGTTGCTGCTGGCGGAATCGGCCGGACGGCGCCAGACGCTGGCGGACTACCTCGCCGAATACGGCCTCGCCCCTGAGCCCAGCCCCGACTTCGCCGGCTTCATGGCCGGTGAAGCGCGCTTCATGCTCGGCGTCGGCCCCCTTTCGGGCGGCTTCCTGCTGGATGGCATGGCAGTCGTCACGGAAAACGAG
>JAIOPW010000559.1 GCA_021413665.1 Rhodocyclales bacterium
CCAGTCGAACCCGGCGGCGGTGAAAATCTTGTCCAGGCCCTCGGCCTCAGCCTGCTCCTTGATCAGCCCGGAGCCAGGTACCACCAGTGCCAGCTTGACGTTGGCGGCAATCCTGCGCCCCCTGGCCACGGCCGCGGCCGCACGCAGATCTTCAATGCGGGAGTTGGTGCAGGATCCGATGAAGACTTTGTCGATCGGAATCTGATCGATCCGCATGCGCGGCGTCAGGCCCATGTACTGCAGGGCGCGCGCCACACCTTCGGCCTTTACCGGGTCGCTGAAATCCTCGGGCGCCGGCACCGTGCCATCGATCCCGGTCACCATTTCCGGGGAGGTGCCCCAGGTCACCTGCGGCACGATCCGGCTCGCATCCATTTCGATCACCGCATCGAAACTTGCATCCGGGTCCGACACCAGCGTGCGCCAGACGGCCACAGCCTTGTCCCAATCGTCTCCCTTGGGAGCAAAGTTGCGACCCCTGAGGTAGGCAATGGTTGTTTCGTCGGCGGCGACAAAGCCGACCCGGGCGCCCGCCTCGATGGCCATGTTACACACCGTCATGCGGCCTTCCATGGACAGCGCGCGAATCGCCGCACCGCCGAATTCGATCGCGTAACCCGTGCCGCCCGCCGTACCGATGCGGCCGATCAGGGCCAGCACGATGTCCTTCGCCGTGACGCCGGCGCCGACTTTGCCCTCGACCCGGACCAGCATGGTCTTCGACCTCTTCTGCAGCAGGCACTGCGTCGCCAGCACATGTTCGACTTCGGATGTTCCAATGCCGTGCGCAAGGCAGGCAAAGGCGCCGTGCGTCGAAGTATGCGAATCGCCGCAGACCACGGTCATGCCTGGCAGCGTGGCGCCGTTTTCGGGGCCGACCACATGGACGATGCCCTGACGGCGATCCTTGAACGGGAAATAGGCCAGCGCGCCGACTTCACGAATGTTCGCATCCAGGGTTTCCACCTGCTGGCGCGAAATCGGATCAAGAATGCCCCGTTCCCAATGAGACGTCGGCGTATTGTGGTCGGCCGTGGCGACGATGGACGAAATCCGCCAGGGCTTGCGCCCCGCGAGCTTCAGCCCTTCGAAGGCCTGCGGGCTGGTGACTTCATGCACCAGATGGCGATCGATGTAGAGCAGGGCCGTGCCGTCCTCTTCGACATGGACGACATGGCTGTCCCAGAGTTTCTCGTAAAGCGTCTTTGACATGGTTTCTGAAGCGCCTGTGTGGACTTTTGATTATCGCACAGGGACACCAGCCGAATCACCGGGAACCCCGCGCCAGACCAGAATCAGCCCGAGAACAGCAAGCGCGGACGCAGCCGTGAAGGTGATTCCGGCACCCGCCTTTTCCCAAAGGGCGCCGGCCAGCAAGGCGCCGCCCAGACCGCCGGCACCATAGGCGACGCTGCCGTACAGCGCCTGCGCCCGCGCCTGCTGCCCTGCGACGAACCACCGGTTGAGCGCCGCCATGGTCGCCGCGTGGTGGGCGCCGAAGCTTGCTCCGTGCAGCAGTTGCGCGAGGACCAGCAGCCAGATGAAATCGGCAGCCCAGCCGATCACCAGGAAGCGCAGGGCGGCGAGAACGAAGCAGGCCAGCAGGATCGCGCGCATTGATACCCGCAGCGAAATCCGCGGCATCAGCAGGAACACGACGATTTCGGCCACCACGCCCAGGGTCCAAAGCAAACCCACAAGGGCCTTGCCATAACCCTGCGCCACCAAATGGATGGAAT
>JAIOPW010000560.1 GCA_021413665.1 Rhodocyclales bacterium
TGATCCTGAAGATGGTCGACGACACCGACTTCTTCGAGATCCAGCCCGACCACGCCAAGAACATCCTGGTCGGCTTCGCCCGCATGGAGGGCCAGACCGTCGGCATCGTCGCCAACCAGCCGATGGTGCTGGCCGGCTGCCTCGACATCAAGTCCTCGATCAAGGCCGGCCGCTTCGTGCGCTTCTGCGATGCCTTCAACATTCCGATCATCACCCTGGTCGACGTGCCCGGCTTCATGCCCGGCACGGCCCAGGAATACGGCGGCATCATCAAGCACGGCGCCAAGCTGCTCTATGCCTACGCCGAGTGCACCGTACCCAAGGTCACGCTGATCACGCGCAAGGCCTACGGCGGCGCCTACGACGTGATGGCCTCCAAGCACCTGCGCGGCGATGTCAACTTCGCCTGGCCCTCGGCGGAAATCGCCGTGATGGGGCCGAAGGGCGCGGTGGAGATCATCTTCCGCGAAGAGAAGGGCGACCCGGTCAAGGTGGCCGAGCGCGAGGCCGAGTACAAGGCCAAGTTCGCCAATCCCTTCGTCGCCGGCGCGCGCGGCTTCATCGACGACGTGATCATGCCCAACGAGACCCGCAAGCGCATCTGCCGCAGCCTCGCGATGCTGCGCGGCAAGGACATCAAGAATCCGTGGCGCAAGCACGGCAACATTCCGCTCTGACCGAGTTTGGCATCGTGGATTGCTGCGTTGGCTTCGTCATCCGCTCCTCGCCGTGCATGAGCACTGTCTCGTCGCGGATTTCCTTGCCGCCTTGCACTCCACGCGCCAAATCGGCCAGCACCTGTCTCTGAACTGAGGACATAGCATGTTCAAAAAGATACTTATTGCAAATCGCGGAGAGATTGCCTGCCGCGTCATCAAGACCGCGCGCAAGATGGGCATCGCCACCGTCGCCGTGTATTCCGAGGCGGACAAGGACGCCATGCACGTGAGCATGGCCGATGAATCGGTCTGCATCGGCCCACCGGCCTCGAAGGAATCCTATCTGGCCATCGACAAGATCATTGCCGCCTGCAAGCAGACCGGCGCCGAGGCCGTGCATCCGGGCTATGGCTTCCTGTCGGAGAACCCGGAGTTCTCGCGTCGGCTGGAAGAGAGCGGCATCGTTTTCATCGGGCCCAAGCACTACTCGATGGCCGCGATGGGCGACAAGATTGCCTCGAAGAAGCTGGCGCTGGAAGCCAGGGTCAATACCATTCCCGGCCATAACGCCGCCATCGACACGCCGGAGCAGGCGGTCGAGATCGCGAAGGGCATCGGCTATCCGGTGATGATCAAGGCGTCGGCCGGCGGCGGCGGCAAGGGCTTGCGCGTGGCCTACGACGACAAGGAAGCGGCCGAGGGCTTCGCCGCCTGCAAGACCGAGGCGAAGAACGCTTTCGGCGACGACCGCATCTTTGTCGAGAAGTTCGTCGAGGAGCCGCGCCACATCGAGATCCAGTTGATCGGCGATGCTCACGGCAACACGATCTATCTGCATGAGCGCGAATGCTCCCTGCAGCGCCGCCACCAGAAGGTGATCGAAGAGGCGCCCTCGTCCTTCATCGATCCCGCGACGCGCAAGGCCATGGGCGAGCAGGCGGTGGCGCTGGCTAAGGCGGTGAACTACGAGAGCGCGGGCACCGTCGAGTTCGTGGTCGGCAAGGACAAGAGCTTCTATTTCCTGGAAATGAACACGCGCCTGCAGGTCGAGCACCCGGTGACCGAATTGATCACCGGGGTGGATCTGGTGGAGCTCATGATTCGCGTCGCCGCCGGCGAGAAGCTGCCCTTCCGCCAGGACCAGGTCAGGCTCGACGGCTGGGCCATGGAATGTCGGATCAATGCCGAAGACCCTTTCCGCGGCTTCCTGCCTTCCACCGGCCGCCTGGTGAAATACATCCCGCCGCCCGAAGTGCATGGCGTACGTGTGGATACGGGTGTGTACGAAGGCGGCGAAATACCGATGTTCTACGATTCGATGATCGCCAAGCTGATCGTCCATGCCGCGACACGCGACCAGGCCATCGCCCGCATGCGCGATGCACTGAACCAGTTCGTGATCCGTGGCGTAGCCTCCAATATCGCCTTCCAGGCGGCGTTGATGCAGAACCCGCGCTTCCTCTCGGGCGATTTCAACACCGGCCTGATCGCCGAGCAGTATCCCAAAGGCTTCAACGCGGCCGACGTGCCGCACGACGATCCGGCGATGCTGGTCGCCGTCGCCACGGCGACCCATCGCCAGTATCTGGCGCGAAACGCCACGATTTCAGGCCAGATGCCGGGCCACGAGTTTGTCCCGGGCGAGGATTTTGTGGTGTTG
>JAIOPW010000545.1 GCA_021413665.1 Rhodocyclales bacterium
CGCGCCTTGGCTTCGCCGGTGGACATCTGCTTGTTGATGTCCTTGAGTTCCCGCAGCGGAATGCCGATGCGGTTCTGCAGGTCGATCAGCCGCTGCTGCTCTTCCAGGATGTTGGGCGCGGCGCGCATGAGCTGCGTGCAATAGGGCTTGCCCGACTGCACTTCATGCTTGAGCCATTCCATGTCGGTCTCGTGGCCGGGAAAGGTCTTGATGAACTGCGCGCGCGGCATGTGCGCCTTGTCGACGCAGAGATGCAGGATCTTGCGTTCGTGGCTGCGCACCGCTTCGACCATGCCGCGCACCGAGTCGCACAGGCGCTCGATCGACTTGGCGGTGAAGCGGATGTTCATCAGCTCGTCGGAAATCTGCTTTTGCAGGCGCAGATAACCCTTGTCCTGCGAACCCTTCTTCGCCAGCGTCGGTTGCAGCTTGGCGAACAGGGCATGGATCACGGAGAAGCGCTCCAGGGCATCCTGCTTCAGTTGCAGCAGCGAGGCGGAAATCCGCGCACTGCCGTCGTCGTCCTCGTCCTCGGTATCCTCTTCGACTTCCAGGTCTTCGTCTTCGGCCAGGGCCTCGATGTCTTCGTCCGATGCATTCGGGTCGATCAGGCCATCGACCAGTTCGTCGATGCGCATTTCGTCGCGCGCCACCTTGCCGGCGGTTTCCAGCATTTCGGCGATGGTGGTGGGGCAGGCGGAAATCGCCATGATCATGTGCTTCAGTCCATCCTCGATGCGCTTGGCGATTTCGATTTCGCCCTCGCGCGTCAGGAGTTCGACCGAGCCCATTTCGCGCATGTACATGCGCACCGGGTCGGTGGTGCGGCCGAATTCGGAATCGACGGTGGACAACGCCTGCTCGGCTTCTTCCTCGACTTCGGCAGCATCGACCGGGGCCGGCGCCGACTCGTTGAGCAGCAGGTCTTCGACGGCGGGAGCCTCGTCGAAGACCTGGATCGCCATGTCGTTGAAGGTGGAGATGATCGATTCGATCTGCTCCGCATCCACCAGATCGTCGGGCAGGTGGTCGTTGATCTCGGCGTAGGTCAGGTAACCACGCTCCTTGCCCAGCGCAATCAGGTTCTTCAGGCGCGTGCGCTTGGTGTCGAGGTCGATCGGCTTGGCTTCGGGGGCGATCAGCTTTTCACGGCTCTTGCGGCCACGTGACTCGGCGATGGCCTTGGCCACCGATTTGGCGGGTATCGGCTGGACTGTTGGCCGGGGCGGCGCGACGGCCGCAACCTGAACGGCGGGCTTGGCAGCCTTGCCAGGCGCCTTGCCCGGCGCGGTTTTGACGGGCGCCGCCTTGGCAGACGTCTTGGTGGGCGTTTTCGCAGGAGCAGCCTTGGCCGCCGTCTTGACCGGCGCCTTTACCGGCTTGGCCTTGGTGGCGGCCTTGGCCGGGGTAGTCTTCTTTGCCGGCGCCGGTTTCTTCGGCGCGGGTTTCTTCGCGACCGGTTTTGCGGCGGCCTTCGACTTGTTCTGCTTCGCGATTTCCTTCGGCATGACTATCCTCGGCTGGGACGCGATTGCAGCGCGGTGCCGGTCAGGGAAATGCGCCGCGATGTATGCGGGCAGACCGGCTCGACGCGCCGTGAAAGCGTTGGAGAACCGGGAAGTATATCAGATAGGGGTACCCCCCGTCGAGGGTGGGACAGGACGCTTCTTTGCCAGCAGTTCGGTCAGTCTTTGCCGCTCGTCGGGCGTCAAGCCCTGCTTGGCGCGAGCCGTGAGCTGCTCGATCTCGGCCGTGAGCGCAGTGCGGCGCAGACGCACGATGGAATCATTGAATACGCCTTCGAGGGCGCCGAGATCGACTTCGTCCACCATATTTGCCGCAATTCCGGCGATCAGGGCTTCGTGCGGGCTATTGCGGAAGAATTCCAGCAGCAGGCCGAAGCCTCCTCCCGGCAGCTCGCCGTGCTCAATGGCATCGGCAATGGCGTTGAGCGCCTCGCCCTCGACGCGCTCACGGTTGATCAGTTCCAGCGGCAGGCGCGCCGCCCACTCCGGTTTGTGCACCACCGTTTGCAACAGCTTGTATTCGACCGAGGAGGGGGTCGGCCGTTGCCGTGTCCGGGGTGGTGCGGGCCGGCCGCGGGCTGCCGGCTTGAGGTCGCACTGCGTTTCGACCTCGGGCTGAGTCAGTGCCGCCGCTTCCGCCACGGCTTTGACCAGTTGTACGCGCAGGATCGGCGCGGCCAGCTTTTGCAGGTGCGGCTTGGCTTCATGCACCAGGCGGGCGCGGCCCTCGGCGCTGGCCAGGTCGACACCGGCCTTGAGTTCACGCAGCAGGAACTCGGTCAGTGTCGTCGGATGGGCGACCAGGCGTTTGAAGGTTTCCGCCCCTTCGGCACGAACGAAGCTGTCGGGATCGTGTTCCGGCGGCAGGAACAGGAAACCCGCCGACTTGTCGTCGGACAACTGTTCCTGGCTCGCCTCCAGCGCGCGCCAGGCGGCCTTGCGTCCGGCGGCATCGCCGTCGAAGCAGA
>JAIOPW010000546.1 GCA_021413665.1 Rhodocyclales bacterium
CGCTCCATCATCACCCTGGGCAGCCCGGTCAGCGTCGACGCCGGCGGCAGCCAGTCGCCGCCCGCGGTCAAGGCGCTCTATCGCCTCGTCTCGCATCGCCTCGGCCCTGCGGCCCACGTCATGCAGCCACGCGCCAAGTCCTTGCGCGAGCGTCGCCGGCTGGCGATCCCGACCAGTTGCCTGTACTCGCTGGGCGATGGTGTGGTGCCGCCGCAGGAAGCCACCATCGACGGCGACCCGGCCTTCCACGAAAACATCCGTGTGCCCGGCAGCCACATCGGGCTGGGCTTCAACGGCATCGTGCTGGCCATTGTCGCCGACCGCCTGGCCCAGGCCGAAGGCGACTGGCATCCCTTCCAGCCGCAGGGCCTGCTCGAACGCACCTGGCGCCTGACCGTCGGTGCGCCGCGTCGCAGCGAGCCCTCCCACGCTACCTGACCGAAGGACACGCATGCGCCAACTCAGCGAACACGACGCCGCCTACATCTACTCCGACAGCGCTCACGCCAATTCCAACGTCACCCTGCTGCACATCTACGACCAGACCACCGCGCCGGGCGGCAAGGTGCGCTTCAAGCAGATCCTGACCCATGTCGAAAGCCGGCTCGGCCAGTTGCCGGTGTTCCGCGAGAAGATCCTGCGCGTGCCGCTCGACCTCGACTATCCCTACTGGATCGAGGACGAGAACTTCGACATCGAATACCACGTGCGCCACATCGCCCTGCCCAAGCCCGGTGACTGGCGCCAGTTCTGCATCCAGGCCTCGCGCATCCACGCCCGCCCCCTCGATCTCAACCGTCCGCTGTGGGAGATGTACGTGATCGAGGGGCTCGACAGCTTCCTCGACCTGCCGGTCGGCAGCTTCGCCGTGCTGCTCAAGGTCCACCACGCCGCGATCGATGTCGCCCAGGGCAACGAGATCACCACGCTGCTGCACGACCTCTCGCCTGATTCGCCGCCGCCCGCGCCGCCCGCGCCCTGGTTCCCCGAGTCGGCGCCGGGCAACCTCGGCCTGCTGCTGCGCGCCGGATTCAATGTCGCCACCTTCCCGCTGCGCATCGCCCAGCCGCTGACGCGCAGCTGGACCACGCTGAAGTCGGCGGCGCGCACCTTTGCCGGCGAATTCGTCGGCCGCCCGCACGAGTTTCCGATGACACGCTTCAACAGCGAAGTCTCGCCGCATCGCGTGTTCGAGACGCGCCGTTTCGCGCTGGCGGACTTCAAGGCCATCCGCGGCCTCGCCGATGGCGCCACGATCAACGACGTGGTGCTGGCGGTGTGTGCCGGCGGCCTGCGCCGCTACTTGGACATGCAGGGCGAACTGCCCGAGGAGAGCCTGGTCGCCGCGGCGCCGATTGCCGTGCACGGCGAGGGAAAAGAGCAGGGCCAGGCGGTGTTTTCCTGGGTGCGGCTCGAAGTCGGCACCGACATCGCCGACCCGGTCGAGCGCCTGGAGACGATCCACGCCACCAGTTCCTCCTCGGACGTGATGGCCCAGGCCGTCAGTGCGCGCGAACTGATCGAACTGGCCGAGCATGCGCCCTCGGCGGCGATCGCCGCCACCAGCAAGATGCTGCGCTCGGCCTCGGCCCTGCTCGGCAACTGGGCGCCGCTGGCCAACTGCGCCATCGCCAACGTGCCCGGACCGCGCGTGCCGCTCTACCTGCACGGCGCGCGCCTCACCTACGTTTCGGCCATCATGCCGATCTCGGACGGCATGGGCCTGGTGTTCTCGGTCACCAGCTACAGCGACATGATCGTCGTTTCCTTCACCGCCTGCTACGAGCAACTGCCCGATCCCGAGGTTTTTGCATTGTGCCTGCGCGACAGCTTCCAGGAATACCTGGCGCTGGTGCGCCCCCCGGTGCGGCGCAAGGCGCGGCCGATGGCGGCCAAGGCGCCGCAGCGCAAGGCGGCTGCCCCCGTGCCCAAGGTACCGCGCCGCAAAGCCGCCAGCCGCGCCGCGGCACACTGAGTGATGGCCGCACCCCTGCACATCGAATACGAGTCGCTCGGCGACCCGTCGCATCCGGCCATCGTGCTCATCATGGGCCTCGGCATGCAGCTCACGGCCTGGCCAGACAGTTTCTGCCACAAGCTCGTCGCGCGCGGCTACCGCGTGGTCCGCTTCGACAACCGCGATTGCGGCCTCTCCGGCCGCGCGCCGGGGAAGAAGCGCGCCAACCTGTTGCTGGCCATGGCGGCCTCGGCGCTCGGCCTGCCGGTGCGCACGCCCTACACGCTGGAGGACATGGCGGGTGACGCCGTCGGCCTGATGGACCGGCTCGGCATTGCGCAAGCGCATATCGTCGGTGCCTCGATGGGTGGCATGATCGCCCAGGTACTGACGGCGAAATTCCCGCAGCGTGCGCTGAGCCTGACCTCGATCATGTCCTCGTCGGGCAACCGCCGCGTCTCGAAGCCGACCAGGCCGGCACGCAAGATCCTGTTGAGCCGGCCGGCCGACCCGAAGGACACCGACTCCGTCATCGATTACATGGTCCAGATGTTCGGCGTGATCGGCAGCCCCGCCTATCCGGCGAGCACGGACGAACTGCGCCGGCGCCTGGGGCAGAGCATCCGCCGCGCCTACACGCCCGCCGGCACCGCGCGGCAACTGCTGGCGATCATCGCCTCGGGCGACCGGCGCAAGCTGCTGCGCACCATCAAGGCGCCGACCCTGGTGATCCACGGCGCCGCCGATCCGCTGGTGCCACTCGCTGCGGGGCGCGACACGGCACAGAACATTCCCGGCGCGGAACTGCTGGTGATCGACGGCATGGGCCACGACTTCCCCGATGAGCTGATGCCGCGCCTGGCACAGGTCATTGCGGACCATTGCGACCACTCGACGGTTCCGGGCAAAGTTGCTGCCTGAGTGGTATCGGGCAGGTCAGTGCCCTTTGCTGACGTAGGCGAAATGAGAAAGCAGACGCTAAGACATCTCAATTCACTGGCGCGACGCGGCTTCATCGGACAGCGTCCAGCGACCGAGGGGAGCGAGGGCGACCGCAGGGTTGGGTGTCATGCAGCCTTCTGCCGCACAAGCTTCACTTGAAGCTCACAGCCAACCGCTTGCGCGTAGCGCTTTAGCGTTGCGAGCGACGGAGCATGCTTTCCAGCAGACTCGAGTCGCGAAACTGCACTCTTGGTTGTTCCCATCCGTTCCGCAACGGCATCTTGCGTCAGGCCTGCACGAGATCGGGCCTTGAGCATTTGCCCAGCAACCTGATATTCAAGGGCAAGGGCGTCATAGGCTTCGACAAACCCCTTGCGGCTTGCCGCCTTAGCAAGAAATTCTTTGTGTGAATGGCGGACGGGCTTGAATTTCAGTTCAGCCATTTGAAACCTCCTTAATGCGCTTTCGCGCTAACTTAAGTTCTCGGTCGGGCGTTTCCTGAGACTTCTTGATGAAGGCATGCAGGACAACAACCCGTTTGCCAACGAGAAAGCAGTAGAACGCTCTACCAATGCCGGAACGACCGCGTGGCCGAAGCTCAAATAGGCCGTCACCGAAGGCCCGCGAGTGCGGAAGCCTGAGACTCGGCCCATGTTCAATAAGCAGTTCAACCAAGCGTGCGTAGTCGGCGAGAACGTCGACGGGCCACGACTCAATGTCGTGTAGCACCCGTTCATGGAAGTACTCGATCTCGAATGACATGTGTTAATGTTAGCAAAAACGCGAACACAGAGCAATGAGCGCTATCCTGACCTAACGCCCAACAGCTACCCAGACGCAGAAGTTTCAGGGCTATTTCCAATAGTGCGGAAAGGGGATGGATGACCGCTTTGCGGCGATATCCTCACCGACTGTTCCTGGCCGAAAGGGTGAGTTCAGGCAGTGTCCGCACTATGGACACTCGCATGCATTGCTCCCTCACCGCTGAATAGCGACAAGGCTCACACCGGGTT
>JAIOPW010000547.1 GCA_021413665.1 Rhodocyclales bacterium
AACTTTCGCGCCAATGCGACTGGCAGCCACAACTACCCGGTACGTGACGGTGCCAAGTCGCCGGGCAAGGTCGCCGTGTTCTCCACCTGCTACGTCAATTACAACGAGCCCGGCATCGGCCACGACCTGTTGAAGCTGCTCGACCACAACGAGATTCCCTACCGCATCGTGCAGGGCGAAACCTGCTGCGGCATGCCCAAGCTGGAACTGGGCGACCTCGAAACCGTCGAGAAATACAAGGAACGCAACATCCCGCTGATGCACGAACTGGCCCAGGCCGGCTATGCCATCGTCACGCCGGTGCCCTCGTGTACGCTGATGTTCAAGAGCGAGATCCCCCTGATGTTCCCCGAAGACGCGCGCTGCAAGGAAGTGTCCGACGCGATGTTCGACCCCTTCGAGTACTTCGTCCTGCGCAACAAGGACGGCCTGCTCAAGACCGACTTCAAGGTGCCGCTGGGCAAGGTCTCGTACCACATCCCCTGCCACTCCCGCGTGCAGAACGTCGGCAAGAAGACCGAGGAAATGCTCAAGATGACGGGCGCCACGGTCAACACCGTCGAGCGCTGCGCCGGCCACGACGGCACCTGGGGCGTCAAGGAGGAGTACTACGCGCTGTCGATGAAAATCGGCAAGCCGGTGTTCAAGGCCATGGCCAAGGACGAGCCGGACTACGTCAGTTCCGACTGCGCCATCGCCGGACGCCACATCCTGCAGGGCATGAACGAAGCCGGCGCTCCCGGGCGCAAGGAGAAGCAGCACCCGCTGACCCTGCTGCGCATCGCCTACGGACTCGACTAGTCCCACAAGGGGATACCGTCTCCGCGTCCCGCGGAGACATAAAATGGAAACCGCAATGACCATCACCCGCGACTCACTGATGACCCTCGAAGCCTACGCCAAGGCGCGCCATGCGATGCGCGACGAGGTCATGGCGCAGAAGAAGCTGCGCCGCGTCAAGCTGGGCGAGAACATCCTGCTGATATTCGAGAACGAGCTGCTGATCCGCTACCAGATCCAGGAAATGCTGCGCGTCGAAAAGATCTTCGAGGAAGACGGCATCCTGCATGAGATGGAATCCTATGCACCGCTGGTGCCGGACGGCAGCAACTTCAAGGTCACGATGCAGATCGAGTACGCCGACGAAGAGCAGCGCAAGACCATGCTGGCAAAGCTGAAGGGTGTCGAGGACCGCGTCTGGGTCCGCATCGCCGGCTTCGACCCGGTGTTCGCCATCGCCGACGAAGACCTCGAACGCGAAAACGCGGAAAAGACCTCGGCCGTGCATTTCCTGCGCTTCGAACTGAGCGCCGGCATGATCGCCGCCGCGAAGGGCGGAGCCGCGATCTCCGTCGGCGTCGATCACCCCGAGTACGAGGCCAACACCGGCGCCCTGCCGGAAGCGGTCAGGGCATCGTTAGCCGCTGATCTGGGCTAAATCAGGATTGAGTTGACCCCGGTCAACTGATTTTCACGGAGCCTCCACTACACTGCCCGACTGCTTTTTCGGGGCTGGCAGATGGCGGCAAAACCTCAACTCGTGTGTCCGGCGGGCAGCCTGGCGGCGCTCAAGGCGGCGGTCGACAACGGCGCCGACGACGTCTATCTGGGCTTTCGCAACGACACCAACGCGCGCAACTTCGCCGGGCTCAACTTCGACGAGAAGGGC
>JAIOPW010000548.1 GCA_021413665.1 Rhodocyclales bacterium
AAGTGTCTGGGAGACCGTCAAAGCGGTGGCGTAGTGGTAAACACGCTGGCTCTCGCTATATACCCGGATCAAACCGTCAAGCAGCGTGATCGCTCCCTTCATGAAGGTCGACCCCAACTTGCCCTCGTCAAAGACTCCGGCTACGGTACCAATGCCGCTATAGACCGTCTTGTACAGGGATTTCAGCGTTCCCCCCGGCCAGATATTCAGCATCAACTCATAAAGGACGCTGCGGCCAAGGTTGGCGGCATCGTTGTTGTTGGTGAAGGAAGACAGGTTGCGGAACCATGAAGTGAGGCCGACGAACTGCGCCACACCGACCTGGTTGGCGACCATGGCGCGGTTGGTGTACGCCGAAAAATTGTAGTCGCGCGCTTCGGCCAGGGCGGCACTGTAGGCAGCCGCATCGGCCGTATTTTGCAGCTTGATTTTCTCGATCGTTTGCCCGCCCATGCTGTACATGGCGAACAGCGCAAGTATCACGAGAATCGACGTGAACAGTGCAAAAACAAGCGCCTGCCCACGCTGCCCGTTCGCGGGACGGGCAGAATGAGGCAGGCGGCTGGGTCTGCCGGGTCGCATGATGTGAATGCCGATGCGAATCCCGCCTGCGGCTTGTGGATCAGTTGCCGTAGGTGTTCATCTTCTTGTCGGTGTTGGCCGTCGTAGCCGCCGAACTGGCTGCGGCACCGGCGGCACTGATGGCGGAAGAGGACCCGGTACCGGCGACCTCACCGGCCAAGCCAGCGACCTGATTGCGTATCGTCTTGCCGAACAGGGCATAGACACCGATGGCCGCGACCGCGATCAGGGCAACGATGATGATGTATTCGGTCATGCCTTGACCACCCTGCCGGGTGGTCGTCAAACGGTGCAATAGGCTCTTCATGGCGTAGATCTCCAAGGGAAAAATGAATGCGCAAGACTGCCGATGTAATTCGGTAAAACTTGTTGCGGCTCTCAACTATCGGTCGACACGGTTTATCATCCGCTTTAGCTTTAGTTGAGACCTGAAAATCACCGGGTCAATCGACTATAGAGGATGAAAATCTCTGACGCAAGTGGTTCGCATGAATGGTTGCAAAACCCATTGTTTTGAAATGGACATCGGCAAACGGGGAACGGAAATGAAAGCTGTGGCATGGTTGAGAATCCTGGCTGTGGGCGTGCTTCCATTCTCGCTTTGCATTGCCGGAGTCGGCGCGGCATGGGCTGATTTTGAAGCCGGGCGCAAGGCCATGCGGGCGGGGGACCACGCCACGGCGCTGCGGGAATTCCAGATGGCGGCCGCTCGCGGCGAGGGGCGGGCGCAGAACGATCTCGGCGTACTGTTCGAACGGGGTTGGGGTGTCAAGCAGGATTTTTTCGCAGCCGCGAGCTGGTACCGCAAGGCGGCTGATCAGGGCTATCTGCAGGCGCAGACTAATCTCGGCTATCTCCATGAAACCGGCCAGGGC
>JAIOPW010000004.1 GCA_021413665.1 Rhodocyclales bacterium
CTGCACAGCCGCCGCTTCTGGATCGAAACCGAAAACCGCTGGGTCAGCCTGCGCGTGTCAAACGCCGGTCTGCGCACCATCGACAAGAAGGGCATCGACGTTGTCCTCGCCGAGCTGCGTGAGCGCGGCGAGCGCGTCTAACAGGAGAAAGCATCATGGCCAAGGGCGGACGCGAAAAAATCAAGCTGGAATCGACAGCCGGTACGGGACACTTCTACACGACCACGAAGAACAAGAAAACGACCCCGGGAAAGCTGGAATTCCTGAAGTACGATCCCAAGGCGCGCAAGCACGTCGCCTACAAGGAAGTAAAGCTGAAGTAATTTGGCGATTCCTTGACGAAAAAACCCGCTCTCAGCGGGTTTTTTTTCGTCTGCACGGGGGCTCGGCCTGACGCCCCCGTTGCCTCCGGTCAGTGCTTCGGCTTGCCGCGCGCCGGCACTTCGTCCGCAAGGCGGAAGTCGATTTTGTTGGCCTCCATGTCCACCCGGGTCAGTTGCACCCGCACCCGGTCGGACAGGCGGAAACGCCGGCCGCTGCGCTCGCCGACCATGGCATGCGACTTCTCGTCGAAGTGGAAATAGTCCTGCCCGAGTTCCGAAACATGGACCAGGCCCTCGACGAATACGCCGTCCAGCGCAACGAAGATGCCGAAGGGCACCACGGATGAAATGCTGCCCTCGAAGATCTCGCCGACGCGATCCTTCATGTAGAAGCACTTGAGCCAGGCTTCGACATCGCGCGTCGCGTCGTCCGCCCGGCGTTCGGTCATGGAGCAGTGCAGGCCGATTTCTTCCCAGTTGCCAGGCTCGTAGCGCCGTGCCGCCAGCGCCGACTTTATGGCCCGATGCACCAGCAGGTCCGGATAGCGTCGGATCGGTGAGGTGAAGTGCGTGTAGCTCTCGTAAGCCAGGCCGAAGTGGCCGACGTTGTCCGGACTGTAAATCGCCTGGCGCAATGAACGCAGCATCACGGTCTGCAGCAGTTGCCGGTCCGGCCGCTGGCCGATCTTCTCCAACAGCCTGGCATAGTCCTGCGCCTTCGGTTCGTCGCCGCCGCCCAACTGGAAACCGAAGGTAACGAGGAAGTCGCGTAGCTTGAGCAGCCGCTCGGGCGTCGGACCTTCGTGCACCCGGTAGAGCGACGGATGCTCGCGCTCGCGCAGGAATTCCGAAGCGCAGACGTTGGCCGCCAGCATGCATTCCTCGATCAACCGATGTGCGTCGTTGCGCTCGTAGGGTTCAATGCGTTCGATCTTGCCGTGGTCGTCGAAAATCATGCGCGTTTCGACGGTCTCAAAATCGATCGCGCCGCGCTTTACGCGCTCTTTCGCCAGTTGCCTGTAGAGCAGGTCCAGCGCTTCCAGATGCGGCAACTGCGGCGCCAGACGTTCGCGGGTTTTCGGATCCTTGTCATAGAGTGCCGCCGCGACCTCGGTGTAGGTCAGCCGGGCATGCGAGAACATGACCGCCGGATAGAAGCGGTAACGCCTGATCGCTCCCGAGCCGGCAATCTCCATGTCGCACACCATGCACAGGCGTTCGACCTGCGGATTTAGCGAACACAAGCCGTTGGAAAGCTTCTCCGGCAGCATCGGAATCACGCGCCGCGGGAAGTAGACAGAATTGCCACGGGCATATGCGTCAGCATCCAGTGCGCCACCCGCGGTCACGTAGTGCGAAACATCCGCAATCGCAACAACCAGGCGGAAGCCCTTGCCCTTGCGTTCGCAGAACACAGCATCGTCGAAGTCCCTCGCGGTCTCACTATCGATCGTCACCAGAGGCAGGGCGGTAATGTCTTCGCGGCCCTTCCAGTCGGTCTTGCGCACGGCGTCCGGCAGTTTCCGGGTTTCACCCAGTGCCTCACCCGAGAACTCGTAGGGCAGTTCATGCTTGCGCAGGGCAATCTCGATTTCCATCCCGGGATCGGCGTAGTTGCCCAGCACCTCGATCAAACGGCCAATCGGTTGCGAATGCTTGCTCGGCTGCTCGATGAGTTCGATCATCACCACCTGGCCTGACTGCACCTTGAGTGACTTCTTCGCGCCTTTCTCCGGCGGCGCCAGCAGGATGTCCTGACTGATGCGCTTGTTTTCGGCGACGACAAAGCGCACGCCGTGCTCTTCAACGACACGCCCGACCACGTGCTTATTTACATGCTCGGTGACTTCGACAATCTTGCCCTCGGGCCGCCCCTTGCGATCGATACCGATGACCCGTGCGATAGCCCTGTCGCCGTGCAGCACCTTGTCCATTTCCTTGGCAGAAAGGAACAGGTCCACGCCGCCCTCCTCGGGCACCAGGAAACCAAATCCATCCGGATGCCCGACGATGCGGCCACGCACCAGATCCGCTTTGTCGGGAATCAGCCAGTCGCCGCGCCGGTTCTGCATCAACTGTGCATCCCGCGCCATGGCTCCGAGGCGGCGCTGGAACGGCTCCTGTTCGAAAGGCTGAACATCGAGCAATTCCACCAAGCGTCCGAATTCGAGGGGCGCACCTTGTGCTGCGAGGGTTTCCAGGACGTATTCGCGGCTAGGCAGCGGGTGATCGTACTGCGCTTTTTCGCGTTCGAACTGAGGATCGGCGCGTCGAATTTTTGACAGCTTGTGGGTGCTATTCGGCTTGTTTGACAATCTGGATTTTTCCTTTAGAATTCGCGCCTCGTTTCACGCCTGCCCAGGTGGCGGAATTGGTAGACGCACTAGTTTCAGGTACTAGCGCTGCGAGGCGTGGGGGTTCGAGTCCCTTCCTGGGCACCAAGCATGGTACGCGAAATAGAAAAGAGCAAGGGCCGCCAGGATTTCTCCTGACGGCCTTTTCCTTTTGGCACCGTTCCTTATTCGAACGGGTGCCTCAAGACAATCGTTTCTTCGCGGTCCGGTCCGGTGGAAATCATGTCCACCGGTACGTCGCAAAGCTGTTCCATGCGCTTGATGTAGGCACGGGCCTCGACCGGCAGCCCCTCCAGCGTCTTGACACCAACCGTGCTGCCCTTCCAGCCAGGCAGCGACTCGTAGATGGGCTCGCAGCAGGCGAGATCATCCGCACCCACGGGCAGGATGTCGGAAACGCCGCCATTTAGGCGATAGCCCGTGCATATTTTGAGTTCTTCGACACCGTCCAGAACATCGAGCTTGGTGATGCACAGCCCTGAAATGCCATTGATCTGGATCGCGCGCTTCAATGCGGCGGCATCGAACCAGCCGCAGCGCCGGGCGCGTCCGGTGGTGGCACCGAACTCGTGACCCTTGGTGGCCATGTGCTTGCCCACAGGATCCTGCTTGTCCACGGCGTCGTACAACTCTGTCGGGAAGGGGCCACCACCGACCCTCGTGGTGTAGGCCTTGGTGATGCCCAGGATGTAGTGCAACATGCCCGGTCCGACGCCGGCGCCGGCCGCTGCCGCACCGGCGACGCAGTTGGATGAGGTGACGAAGGGATAGGTGCCGTGATCGATGTCCAACAAGGTGCCCTGCGCGCCCTCAAACAGCAGGTTGGCGCCGGCGCGGTGGGCATCGTAGAGCGCACGCGGCACATCGGCGATCATCCGGGTCAGGCGCGGAGCAATGGCCATCGCTCCATCGTAAACCTTCTGAAAATCCACCGGCTCGGCTCCATGGTAGTTTTTCAGCACGAAGTTATGATATTCAAGTATCTCGCCGAGCCGCTCGGCAAAACGCTTTGGCTTGGTAAGGTCCTGTAATCTCAGGCCGCGACGCGCCACCTTGTCCTCATATGCGGGGCCAATTCCGCGACCGGTGGTACCGATCTTGTTGCTACCGCGCGCAACTTCTCGAGCAACGTCCATCGCCTGGTGGTAGGGCAGGATCAAAGGGCAGGCCTCGGAAATTTTCAGCCGCGCCTCTGCGTTGATGCCTGCCTCTTCGAGCTCGTCGAGCTCCTTCATCAGTGCTTCCGGCGACAGCACGACACCATTGCCGATGTAGCAAGTGACGCCGTCGCGCAGGATGCCGGACGGCACCAGGTGCAATACCGTCTTCTTGCCGCCGATAACCAGCGTATGCCCTGCATTGTGGCCGCCCTGAAAGCGCACCACACCCTGCGAATGATCCGTGAGCCAATCGACGATCTTGCCCTTCCCCTCGTCGCCCCACTGGGTTCCTACGACCACTACGTTTTTTGCCATTTCAGTCTTCCTTCAGGGATTCAATGATCCAGTTATCGCCGCTACGTACCAGAATCCGGTCGCAGCCGGCTTCGCGCCAAGTGCCCTCGTGGCCCGGCAGGGCCAGCACAACACGCTCGCCTTGCGCGCGCAGTCGTATCACCTCGGCGTTGACGGACCACGTCCGAGTGGATACCGTCCCTTCGGGACATAGAGCCGAATCCCCGTCACGCAAGGCGAGGGCGTCGTCCTCGGGCCAGGGAGCGGCGATCGCGCCCCGCGCTGCACTCCGGGGTGAAAGTCGTGCCAGTTCCCGCAGATCCATGGAAAAGCCGGTCGCGGAACGAGCACGACCGTAAACCCGACCGAAATCATCGTAGCGGCCCCCCAGCGCCACGGTGCCTGCGTTGCCAGCGCAATAGGCGGCAAAGACAACACCACTGTGATAGTGGTAACCGCGCAAGTCAGCCAGATCGAAGCTCAGTGGCAGGTCACCGAGGGCATCGGCCAAACGGCGCAGGTCGGACAGCGCAGTGCCGATCTTCGCCGTAGCTGGCAGAACCCGCGCTGCGCGTTCCAGCACCCTCCGGTCGCCAAAGAGCTCAGGCAACGCGAGCAGCGCCGAGCGAACTGGATCGCTGACACCAGCGACAAGTTCGCGTACCGTCGGCACATCCTTGCCCTGCAAGGCGCCGAACAGCTCCTCTTCCGCCTCTGGCGCCAAACCGGCTTGTCGGGTCAGCGCACGAAAAACAGCGACATGGCCGAGGTCGAAGCGCGACGCCTCAATACTGCACTGACCCAGCGCTGCCGCCAGAAGACGAATCGCCTCGATGTCCGCTTCCAACCCGGCATGGCCATAGATTTCCGCCCCGATCTGGAGGGGTTCGCGGGTCGCATTGAAGCCCGCCGGCAGGGTGTGCAGTACGCTGCCGCAGTAGCACAGCCGCGTCACTCCTTCGCGATTCAGCAGATGGGCATCGATTCGCGCCACTTGCGGCGTGATATCGGCGCGCACACCCATGCTTCGACCGGAAAGCTGGTCCACCAATTTGAAAGTACGCAAATCGAGATCGTGACCGCTGCCAGGTAGCAGGGACTCGACGTATTCCAGCATTGGCGGGATGACGAATTCGTAGCCGTGGCGGGTGAACTCGTCGATCAGATTGCGCCGCAACGCCTCGATGCGCGATGCGTCGCACGGCAACACGTCTTCAATTGCCTCGGGCAGGAGCCAGCGCCGATTTGCCATGACGGATCAGCGAAATACCGTCAGCAGAACCACGCCGACGAGCATCGAGGACAGGCCGACAAATCGGATCTGTCCGTCGGTCAGTTCGGTGACGCGGCGAAACGCATCCCGCCATACGCTAGGCGCGAGAAAAGGCAGAAGACCTTCGATTACCAGCATCAGGGCGAAAGCCAGCAGCAGCGTATTGATCATCTCAAACCAGACCGACCCCGATCACTTGCCCTTGCCGCTGCTCTTCAGATATTTGAAGAACTCGGAATTGGGCTCCATGATCATAATGTCGCTCTTGTTCTTGAAACTGCCACGGTAGGCTTCGAGACTGCGATAGAAGGCATAAAACTCGGGATTCTCGCCAAAGGCACGGCCATAGATCCCGGCTCCCTTGGCGTCACCCTCGCCCTTGATCTTCTGCGCATCGCGATAGGCCTCGGCCAGAATCACTTCGCGCTGGCGATCGGCATTGGCCTTGATCTTCTCCGCCTCCGCCGCACCCTCTGCGCGCAATTCGTTGGCCACTCGCTTGCGCTCCGTTTCCATGCGTCGATAGACCGATTCGGATACCTCCGGCGGCAGGTCGACACGTTTGAGGCGGACATCGACTATTTCCACGCCGATGTCGCGCATGTCGGCATCGGCCTTTTTCTTCACCGAGACCATGATATCGTCGCGGGCGCCCGACACCACATCATGCACCGTGCGCCGGCCGAACTCTTCGCGCAGACCTGAATTGACGGTCTGTGACAGCCGCGTCCTGGCCAGAGTCTCATCTCCACCGACCGAGTTGTAGTACTGCTTGACGTCATGGATGCGCCACTTGACGAAGGAATCCACCAGCACCGGCTTCTTCTCTGCGGTCAGGAATCGTTCCGGCTCAGGAGAGTCCATGGTCAGGATGCGCTTGTCGAAAATACGCACGTTCTGGATCAGCGGCCACTTGAACGCGAGGCCCGGCTCCGAAACGACTTCCTTGATTTCACCGAGTTGGAAGATGATCGCGAACTGACGCTGATCCACCGTAAAAATCGTCATGGCGAATAGCGCCAGAAGTCCAAAGATGAATGAAGCGACAAATGACAAATGGCGCTGCATCAACGTTCTCCCCGCTCGCGCGAGCCCAGATTACCGCGGCTGCGTGCATCACCCGGCGCCGAGCGCTCAGTCTGTGGCGGTGCATCCGGCGTCGCAACGACGGGCCCCGGAACAACTCCGCGCGGAACAACGACCGCTTCCGCCGCCACGGGAGCGGCGGCGGCGGCGGTCGCCTGCATCAGCTTGTCGAGCGGCAAATACAACAGGTTGCCCTGCCCCTTGGCATCAATCATCACCTTGCTGGTGTTGGCGTAGATCTGCTGCACCGTTTCAAGATACATGCGGCTACGGGTCACTTCCGGTGCCTTGCTGTACTCGGCAAGAACCTGCTTGAAGCGCGAGGCATCGCCCTCGGCGGTGACGATAATGCGCTGACGGTAGCCGGTGGCTTCCTCCATCAAACGCGAGGCGGCACCACGCGCCCGCGGAATCACGTCATTGGCGTAGGCCTGGCCCTCGTTTTTCTGACGCTCGCGGTCCTGCCCCGCCTTGACCGCATCATCAAAGGCTGCCTGCACCTGTTCCGGCGGCTGGGTGCTTTGCATGCTCACGGAGCGCACCTGAATGCCGGTCTGGTAGCGATCGAGAATGTCCTGAATCAGCTTTTGTGTATTGGCGGCGATCTGGTCGCGTCCCTCATACAGCACGAAGTCCATCTTGTTCTTGCCGACCACTTCGCGAATCGCGGTTTCCGCCGCCTGCATCACGGCATCGTCGGGATGGCGATTGTTGAACAGATAGGCCTTCGGGTCCTTGAGCAGATACTGCACGGCAAACTGTACACTGACGATGTTTTCATCATCGGTCAGCATCAGCGCCTCTTTGAGCACCTTGTTCTTGTCCGAGCCGCGATAGCCGACTTCGACGGTGCGCACACCCGAGAGATTGACGATCTCGTGGCTCTGGATCGGCCACGGCAGACGCCAACGCAATCCCGGCTCGGTGGCTTCCTTGAAGCGGCCGAACTGGAGCACGACACCGCGCTGCGAGGCATCGACAATGTAGAAACTGCTTCCCAGCCAGATCGCGGCCACCAGCATCAGCACGAGCCCGATGCCGCCGCCAAACTGCCGCGGACTTATCGACGGCATCCGGCTGCCGCCATCTCCTCCGCCCTCACCGCCGCCACCGCCCTTATTGCCGAACAGGCCGGCCAGCCGGCGATTGAAGTCGCGCCAGAGTTCTTCGAGATCCGGGGGGCCTTGGTTGCCACCACCGCGCTTGCCGCCACCGGGCTGGTTGCCCCAGCCGTGGTCGTTGAGAGACATGAGAATTCCGGCGATCACGTGTATTTGGTCTGGGTAGTAGAAAGAAGGAAGAACAGTAAGAGAAACTTCAGGCTGCTGCAGCGGGACGTTCGTTATGCTGGCTCGCCACTTCGGCAAGTGCTTCACGCAGCAACGACACGCCGACGCCCGTGCGTGCGCTCAATCGAACGCATGAAATGTTACCACAGTCGTCACGCTCGATTCCGGGGCTTGCAGCCGTCAAATCGACCTTGTTCCAAACCAGAATCTGCGGCACGTCGAGCGCCCCGATCTCGTTCAATACCGAGCCCACCGCATTGATCTGCTGGTTGCGGTCGCCGCTGGCCGAATCGACCACATGCAACAGCAGATCAGCCTGGGCGGTCTCTTCCAGAGTAGCCTCGAAAGCCGCCACCAGGGCGTGCGGCAAATCACGGATGAAACCGACGGTATCGGACAGCACGATCGGTCCGGCACCCTCAACAAACAATCGGCGCGAGGTGGTGTCCAGAGTGGCGAACAACTGGTCGGCAGCATAAGCGCCCGCCTTGGTCAAGGCGTTGAACAGGGTGCTCTTCCCCGCGTTGGTATAACCCACCAGCGAAATTGCCAGAACGTCGCCCCGGGTCCGTGCGCGCCTGCGCACTACCCGCTGACGCTCCATCTGCTTAAGGCGGTCCTTGAGCAGAGCGACGCGCTTGCCCAGCAATCTGCGGTCGGTTTCCAATTGCTTCTCGCCGGGACCACGCAGGCCGATGCCGCCCTTCTGCCGCTCAAGGTGAGTCCAGCCACGTACCAAACGGGTGGCAAGGTGCTGCAACTGCGCGAGTTCGACCTGCAGCTTGCCTTCGTGGCTTTTGGCGCGCAGGGCGAATATGTCCAGGATCAGGCTGCTGCGGTCCACCACGCGGCACTCGAGGGTGTGTTCAAGGTTGCGCTGCTGACCTGGCGACAATTCATGATTGAACACCACGACATCCGCTTCGTGCAACCGCACCACGTCACCGATTTCGGCGACCTTGCCCTTGCCGGCAAAAAGAGCCGGATCGGGTCTCGCCCGCTTTCCGGAAACGACCGCCAACGGCTGCGCCCGGGCGCTACCGACCAGCAGGTTGAACTCGGAAAGACGCTCTGCATAGTCGCCTTCGCCGAAATCGAGCTGTACCAGAACCGCCTTCTCGCCGCTGGCGGGACGCTCAAACATCAGGGCGATGCCTGCCGCGGCGGTCGCCAGCAACGGGACTCAGCGATCAATCGGCTTCGACTTCCTGGGCGAAGTTGACCGGACGCGCCGGAACCACGGTCGAAATGGCGTGCTTGTACACCATCTGCGTCACGGTGTTCTTGAGCAGAACCACGTACTGGTCGAATGATTCAATCTGCCCCTGCAACTTGATACCGTTGACCAGGTAGATCGAAACCGGAACATGTTCCCGACTCAGCGTGTTCAGAAACGGGTCTTGTAGCATTTGCCCTTTATTGCTCATTTTTGTTGATCCTTTGCGGATTATTGGTTTTTGAGTGAATTACTGTAATCGATTTTACTTCGCCGTGCCACCAACGCCGACTTTCACTTTTCGCGCCGGAGCTTTGCCTTCGCCGGCCGGCCATCAACGGCAAAGGGATTCTTGCTGGTCTTGTATTGAATGCGCAGCGGCGTGCCCTGAAGCTTGAAGGCATCGAGAAAGTAGCGTTCAAGAAAGCGGGTATAGGACGCCGGAATGTGCTCCAGTGCATTGCCGTGAATCACGATGATCGGTGGATTGCTGCCACCCTGATGGGCGTAGCGAAGCTTGGGACGGAAGGCGCCATGGCGCGGTGGCGTCTGTTTCTCCACGGCCGCGATCAGCACGCGGGTCAGTTTCGGCGTTGTCATCTTCGCCATGGCGGCGGCGTAGGCCTTGTCCACCGAGCCAAGGATGCCGGCGATCCCCTGGCCTTTGAGTGCAGAGACATAGTGTACGCGGGCAAAGCCGAGGAAGTTCAGCTTGCGCGCGACATCCAGCTTGATCTGCTCGCGGCGATAGTCGTCCACCGCATCCCATTTATTGACTGCAACCACCATGGCCCGCCCGGCGTCAATGGCGAAGCCTGCGATGTGCGCATCCTGATCGGAAATTTCCTGCGTGGCATCGACCATCAACACCACCACATTTGCTTCTTCGACCGCCTGCAGGGTCTTGATCACCGAAAACTTTTCGATGGTCTCGAACACCCGCCCCCTGCGCCGCAGGCCTGCCGTGTCGATCAGGGTGTAGGCGCGGCCGTTGCGCTCGAACGGCACCTCGATGGCATCGCGCGTGGTGCCGGGCATGTCGAACGCTATCACGCGTTCTTCGCCCAGCAGGGTATTCACCAAAGTGCTCTTGCCGACGTTGGGGCGACCGGCGATGGCTACCCGGGGGCCAGCAGCGTCATCATCTGCTTCGCTCTCGTCCGGGAAGGGCGCGAGCGCCAGTTCAACCAGTTCGCGCACCCCTTCGCCATGAGCGGAGGAAATTACGCAGGGATCACCGCAACCAAGTTCGTAAAACTCGGCGGCAACCACCGCCCTGTCCATGCCTTCGCCTTTGTTCGCGGCAAGCAGCACCGGGCGTCCGCTCCTGCGCAACAAGTCAGCGATCACTTTGTCCTGGGATGTAAGCCCGGTACGCACGTCAACCACGAAGATCAGCACATCGGCTTCGGCAATCGCCGCTTCAGCCTGGCGCGCCATTTCGTGCACGATGCCTTCCTTGGCCTGTGGTTCGAAGCCGCCGGTATCGACAACGAGGTAGGGCTTGTTGCCAAGCCGACCGTGACCGTAATGGCGATCCCGGGTCAGGCCCGGCTGGTCGGCCACCAGCGCATCGCGCGAACGCGTAAGCCGATTGAACAGGGTCGACTTGCCGACGTTCGGCCGACCGACAATAACCAGGCTCGGTTTCATTTTAGGCCGGCGCAGCCGGCACCAAGGTTGTCATGTGCATCTGATCGCAACGGGAGACTAACGGACTTCCAGCGCGTGCAGTCCGCCGTTCGCGGTCTGCACCAACATGCCCTTGCCGAAGTGAACCGGCTCGGCCCGCACCGCGCTGCCATCGGTCGTCGCTCGTGCCGCAAACGCGCCGTCCTCGCGACGCAGAAGGTGCACCACGCCCTGATAGTCCGCAACCGCGACATGACTGCCCAGCGACAGCGGACGCGACAAGGCCCTCTGGGCGAGTTTGTCCTGCTTCCATACGCTGGCCCCGCTACTGCGATCCAGAGCGTGCACGGCGCCCTTGTCGTCGGCCACGTAGACGTATCGACTGTCCATATCGAGGCCGGCGCTGGAGGACATGTCGCGCGACCAGAGAGTATTGCCGCTGGCACTGTCGAAGCAGGCGACCCGGCCCTGATAGGCCGCAGCGCAGACGACATTGCCGCCCATCACCGGCAAACTGGTGACATCGGCAACCCTTTCGAGTTCGGTCGAACCCTTCGGCAGCGCAACAGTTACCTCCCACACCGCGGCGCCGTTATTGTTGGCGATGGCGAGCAGCTTGCCGCCCGGGAATCCCGCCAGCGTTACGCGACCCGCCATCACCACGCCCACGTTCGATCGAAGCGAGAGTGTCGGAGTGCTGCGCTGATAGACCCAGCGCCGCTTGCCGTCCACTGCGTCGAAGCCGAAAATGCGCGAATCACCCGAGCGGACGACGGCCAGCCCATCTTCGACGGACGGCGCCGCAAGTACTTCGGAACTCACCCGCGCCTTCCATGTGTCACGTCCGGTCGCAGCGTCGAAAGCGAGCACTTCGCCTTTGGGCGTCCCCACCACCACCAGTTTGCCGTCGCTGCCGACACCACCGGAAAGCGTCTGACCGACAGCAATGCGCCAGACCTGACGGCCACCGTCAAAGCGGGCTACAGAACCGTCGCGAGCCGCTGCATAGACGCTGTCACCCACCACGGCAGGCGAAAAACTGAACTCGCCCGCGCTACCGATCCCTGCCTGCCACAGGCTTTTCAGCTCGGCGGTGGCCTGGATTGTCAAAAGTTCGGCCGGTTTGAGCTTGGGCGCACTGGAGCCGAAGGGATTCAGCTTCTCAACCGTCGAGCAGGCACCCAACAGCAACGCGGAAGCAAGCACGACCCACGGCAATCTCACCTTGTTCATTTGGCGGCGCCGAGCGCGTCGCGCTTGGCTTGGACAATTTCACGGTAGCCGCTGCGCTGCCTGGCTTCATCTTCCTTGGCCAGCACATCAAATTTTGTCAGGGCCGCGTCATAGGCGGCACGGCCCTCGTCGAGCTTGCCCTGAGCGGCAAAAACGTCTCCGCGCAGCTCGGCGAAGCGAGGAGCAAATGACGCGGCCGGTTCCGCGACAAGCTGCCTGATCGCATCGTCGTAAGCCTTGTCGTCCAGCATCACGGCCGCCAACCGCAGCCGGGCCAATTCGCGCAGACCCGAGTCCTTCGCATTCTCGGCGGCCCAGGCAAGCTGCACACGGGCGTTCTTGGCATCGCCGGTGTCGACCTGCACACGCGCCGCCAGCAGTGCGCCCATGCCGGCATATGAGGTGGCGGAGTATTTGTCGATCAGCTCGCCGGCCAGTTCGCGCGCGCGCTTGGCATCCTTCTGCGTCGCCGCCGTCTGCAGACCGGAGTACAGGGCCGATGCCTGCACCGACTGCTGCCGTTGCCACCAGTTCCAGCCCTGCCAGGCAACGGCAGCCAGCGCCAAGGCGACCAGAATCCCGGTCACCAGGTTGCCGTACATCTTCCACCAGGTTTTCAGCTCGTCAAGCTGTTCCTGTTCTTCCAGGTCATAGGCTGCCATTGTCGTCTTCCAAGGGGAAAAGAATATCGCCAAGATGATCGGCCAGTTCATCGAAATTGACGCGAACCTGCTCCGCGGGCTGGTCGAAGCCGCACCGCAGGGGTTTCACGCTTACCGCATTCGCCGCCGCCTCGTCATCGCCGACTATCAGCGCAATCTGCGCGCCGGAGCCATCGGCCTTTTTCATTTGCGACTTGAAGCTGCCGCCGCCGCAATGAAGATGGATTGCAAATCCGCCGCTGCGCAGTGCTTCGGCGACGCGAAAGGCGAAGCGTCCTGCGGCCTCGCCCTGATGCACGAGATAGGCATCGGGCGTCGGGGCCTCGTGTTTGTGCCCCTGATCCTGCCACAGCGCAAGCAGGCGCTCGATGCCCATGGCGAAGCCGCAGGCTGGTGCGGGTTTGCCGCCCAATTGCTCGACCAAGCCATCATAGCGTCCGCCAGCACAAACGGTGCCTTGCGCGCCGAGCTGATCGGTGACCCACTCGAACACTGTGAGGTTGTAATAGTCCAGCCCGCGCACCAGGCGCGGGTTGATACGATACGGAATCACGGCATCCTTCAACAACTGCTGCACACCCTCGAAATGCTTGAGGGACTCCTCGCCGAGATAGTCGATCAGCTTCGGCGCCGCCTCGACCAGACCCTGCAACGCCGGATTCTTGGTATCCAGAATGCGCAGCGGATTGCTGTGCAGGCGGCGCCGGGCATCCTCGTCGAGCTGGTCCTGATGCTTTTCAAGATATGCACGCAGATCGGCGCGATGGCGTGCGCGTTCATCGCTCTGCCCGAGAGAATTGATTTCCAGCCGGATGCCTTCGAGCCCCAGATCGTCCCACAGCCGGGAGCACATCGCGATCTGTTCGGCATCGATGTCCGGTCCCGCGAAGCCCAGTGCCTCGACGCCGACCTGGTGGAACTGACGGTAGCGGCCCTTTTGCGGGCGCTCGTGGCGGAACATCGGGCCCATGTACCACAGACGTTTGGGACCGTCGTAGAGCAGATTGTGTTGCAGCACGGCGCGTACGCAAGATGCCGTACCTTCCGGGCGCAGGGTGAGACTTTCACCGTTCAGCGCGTCCTCGAACGAGTACATCTCCTTCTCGACAATGTCGGTGACCGCACCGATGGCGCGCGCGAACAGCGGCGTCGGTTCCACCATGGGCATGCGGATCGGGCGGTAGCCGTAGGCGCGCAACCAGTCGCGCACCGCCTCCTCGAACTGCTCCCAGAGTTCAGCGTCGACCGGCAGGATATCGTTCATGCCGCGGATGGCTTGCAATGTCTGGTTCATAAAATCTGTTGCCGCAGAGATCACAGAGGACACAGAGAATAATATCTTCCTCTGTGACCTCTGCGCCCTCTGTGGCTAATGGTTTTGCCTTTCGGGATATGTCTTCTTTACGTAGTCGTCGACGATGGTGCGGAATTCGGCAGCGATGTTGTCACCGCGCAGCGTAATCACGCGCTCGCCGTCCACATAGACCGGGGCCACGGGAGCTTCGCCGGTACCCGGCAGCGAGATACCGATGCTGGCGTGCTTGCTTTCGCCGGGGCCATTCACCACGCAGCCCATCACGGCCAGCGTCATGTTCTCGACGCCGACTCGGGCAAGGCGCCATTCCGGCATGCGCTCACGGACGTAACTCTGGATGTCCTGGGCGAGTTCCTGGAACACCGTGCTGGTGGTGCGCCCGCAACCGGGACAGGCCGCCACCAGCGGAGTAAATGCGCGCAGGCCCATGGTCTGCAATATTTCCTGGGCGACGATCACTTCCCGCGTACGGTCGCCGTTGGGCTCCGGTGTCAACGACACGCGGATGGTGTCGCCGATGCCTTCCTGCAGCAGCACCCCCAGCGCGGCAGTTGAAGCCACGATGCCCTTGCTGCCCATTCCCGCCTCGGTCAGCCCCAGATGCAGCGGGTAGTCGCAGCGAACCGCCAGTTCACGATAGATCGCAATCAGGTCCTGCACTCCGGAAACCTTGCACGAAAGTACGATGCGATTGCCCGACAAACCCAGTTCTTCCGCCTGCGCCGCCGACTCCAGCGCCGAAGTCACCATCGCTTCGCGCATGATTTCGGTGGCGCCCCTGGGCGTCGCGCGCTTTGCGTTTTCGTCCATGACGCGAGCCAGCAGAGCCTGGTCAAGGCTGCCCCAGTTCACCCCGATGCGAATCGGCTTGTCATACCGAACGGCGATTTTGATCAACTGCGCGAACTGCTCGTCACGCCGCGCGCCCTTGCCGACATTGCCCGGATTGATGCGCAGCTTGGCCAGCGCCTCCGCGCAGGCCGGATGTTCAGTCAGCAATTTGTGGCCGTTGAAGTGGAAGTCGCCGATCAGTGGCACATCTACGTTCATCTGCGCCAGTCGATCGCAAATCTTCGGCACGGCAGCGGCGGCTTCGCGGGTATTGACCGTGATGCGCACCAGTTCCGAACCGGCGCGTGCCAGTTGCGCCACCTGCATGGAGGTGGCAAACACATCCTCGGTATCGGTGTTGGTCATGGACTGGATCACGATCGGCGCCGTGCCGCCAACGCCGACTTTCGCGACCATGGCAAGGCGGCTGTTCCGCCGC
>JAIOPW010000549.1 GCA_021413665.1 Rhodocyclales bacterium
AGGCCTATTTCACGCAGGATGACCCGGGTATAGGGTTTGACGTCCGAACTCGCCGAATCGAACATGGGGCGATTTTTCTCGTCCACGATCTGGATGCGCAATCCCTCGGTGGTCAGATCGAGCAAGAGCTGGTTCTTGAACTGGCTGAGCGCCGGGCTGGCGTTGATCAGGGCTTCAAGCTCGCCTTTGAGGCTTTCCAGTTTGGTCTTTTCAACCCGCTCGAAATCGGCCTTCAACCGCTGCAGGTTGATGGTCTTCTTCTCCGCCTCGATATCGCCCTTCTTGACCTGTCCATGTGTCGACGTGAGGTCCTTGCCGCCACCCGGAATCACTGAAGATGAATCGCCGGAGCCGGAACCGCCTCCCATCGATACCTTCAGGGGGTTCTGGAAAAACTCGGCGATGCCATTGAGGTCGCCCTGCGAGGTCGAGCCCAGCAGCCACATCAGGAGGAAGAAGGCCATCATCGCGGTAACGAAGTCCGCGTAGGCGATTTTCCAGGCGCCGCCATGCGCGCCGGCGCCGCCCTTCTTGATCTTCTTTACGACGATCGGTTGCTGGGTGTCGTCACTCATCGTCGCTCGCTCGCCTCAAGGCCGGGCCTCACTTTCCCTTGCGCGCCTTGAGGTCCTCTTCCAGTTCAAGGAAGGTTGGCCTGTCGCCCGAGTAGAGCACCTTGCGCCCGAACTCCACCGCCACTTGCGGCGCATAGCCATTCATGCTGGCGAGCAGAACCGCCTTGATGACCTGGTATATCTTGCCTTCCTCCTCGCACTTCTGCTCCAGCTGACCGGCCACCGGCGCGACGAATCCATAGGAAACCAGAATGCCGAGGAAGGTGCCGACCAGCGCGCCACCGATCATCTTGCCCAGCACCGCCGGCGGCGAGCCCACCGAGCCCATGACGTTCACCACGCCCATCACCGCCACGACGATACCGAAGGCGGGCACCGCATCGGCCACCTTGGACATGACATGCGCGGGTGTATGCGCTTCCTGGTGATGCGTCTCGATTTCGATGTCCATCAGGTTCTCGATCTCGAAGGCATTCAGGTTGCCCCCCACCATCATGCGCAGGTAATCGCAGATGAACTCCATGACGTGGTGGTCGTGCTGGATCTTGGGATACTTCGAGAACACCGCGCTGCTCTCGGGATTTTCGATGTCGCCTTCGACCGACATCAGGCCCTCCTTGCGCAC
>JAIOPW010000565.1 GCA_021413665.1 Rhodocyclales bacterium
ACGGCGGCCCTGGCCTTCATCAATACCTGGCTGGCAACCGCGATGGCGGCGACCTCCTGGATGGTGGCGGAGTGGCTGATCAAGGGCAAGCCTTCGATGCTGGGTGCAGCCTCCGGTGCGGTGGCCGGTCTGGTGGCGATCACTCCGGCGGCCGGTTTCGTCGGCGTCGTCGGTGCCTTGGTCATCGGCCTGGCGGCTGGCGTGATCTGTCTGTGGGGCGTCAATGGCCTGAAGAAGCTGCTCGGCGCGGATGACTCGCTCGACGTGTTCGGCGTCCATGGCGTCGGTGGAACCCTCGGTGCGCTGCTCACCGGCGTGTTCGCGGCGCCCAGCCTGGGCGGCACCGGTGTCTATGACTACGTGGCGAACAAGGTGGGCGACTACGACATGATGAACCAGGTCATCGTCCAGGCCACCGGCGTGGGCGTTACCCTGGTCTGGTCCGGCGTCGTGGCTTTCATCTGCTACAAGATCGTGGATATCTTCATCGGCCTGCGGGTACCGGAAGACGAAGAGCGCGAAGGTCTCGACATCACGTCGCACGGCGAATCGGCCTACCACAACTGATCTCTCTCCCGCCCCCTTCGCAACGAAGGGGGCGACCGCGTGGCCTTCCTCCACCGCGGTCCCTGATCGGGCGCCCCACGGGCGCCCTTTTTTTTGTCCTCCGATTTGCGCCCGGCGCGACGTCCAGACGGTCCCGCCGTGTCGCCGGCGCCGACTTTCGGTTCCGCCTTTACAGCCCTTGTGGTTTCTTCCAGAATCGATCATCCGCATTTCATGGTGAATCCTTCATGGCCATCTGGCACAGCGCCTTTCCTCTTGACGAGGCGAACCGGCGGGGACGGGACTGCGCCAACGGCCATCTCGGCATCGAGTTGATCGAGGCCGGCGACGACTATCTGACGGGACGCATGCCGGTCGACCACCGCACCCGGCAGCCTGCCGGCGTGCTGCACGGTGGCGCGTCGGTGGTCCTGGCGGAAACGCTGACTTCGTGGGCCGCCGCTTTCGTGGTCGATCCCGAAAAATTCCACTGCGTCGGGCAGGAGATCAACGCCAATCATGTGCGTGCGGCCGAAGGCGGCTGGGTCTACGGCACCGCGCGGCCTTTGCACCTCGGGCGCAGCAGCCATGTCTGGGATGTGCGCATCGAGGATGAGGCAGGCAGGCTGGTTTGCGTGTCCCGCGTCACGATGGCGGTGCTGGCTACTCCGAAGCGCTACTGACGGTAGCGTCAGGCAGGCGGCCGGTCGAGCCCCTGGTCGACCATCGAGACGGGGTCTTCCAGCGGTTCGAGATGGGTCGTGACATGCGTCTGCGGCAGGGTGCGACGGATGTCCGCTTCGATGCGCTCGGCCCAGTCGTGCCCCTGCTGCACCGTCCATTGTCCGGGTACCAGCACGTGCAGGGTGACGAAGGCGCGACTGCCCGCCTGGCGGGTGCGCAAGGCATGGAAATCCAGCCCCTGCGA
>JAIOPW010000566.1 GCA_021413665.1 Rhodocyclales bacterium
GCGGCCGACCTGATCAAGCGCGCCATGCTGGCGGTGCAGGACTGGCTCGACGAACAGAAACTCCGTTCCCTTCTGATCCTGCAAGTGCATGATGAACTGGTGCTGGAAGTGCCCGAAGCAGAACTGGACCTGCTGCGCGCAACGCTGCCGAAGCTGATGGGCGGCGTGGCGAAGCTCAAGGTACCGCTGCTGGTCGAGGTCGGCGTCGGCGGCAACTGGGATGCGGCGCACTGAGCGTGGCGCTTAAGCCCCTGTATACTGCGCGGTTTTCCTTTTCCTGACTCCTAGTGCAAAACAGCCGCGAAATCTATCTACGCCTGCTTGGCTACGTGCGACCGTACTGGAAGGGCTTCGCCCTTACGCTGGCCGCCACGGCCCTGGCGGCCGCGACCGAGCCGCTGTTCCCGGCACTGATGAAACCCCTCCTGGACAACGGCTTCGGCAAGGGCGACAACGACTGGCTGGCATGGTTGCCGCTGGCCATCATCGGCATTTTCGTATTGCGCGGCGTAGCCGGCTTTTTCGCCGGCTACGGCATGTCCTGGGTTTCGACCCGTGTCACCACCGATCTGCGGCAGTTGATGTTCGAGCGCCTGATGCGGCTGCCGACAAGCTATTTCGACGCCCACGCCTCATCGGTGCCGGCGACCCGTATTGCCTACGATGTGAATGGCGTTGCGTTCGCGGCGACGTCGACACTCACCGTTTTGATCCGCGACAGCCTCTCGGTGATCGGCCTGGTGGGCTGGCTGCTTTACCTGAACTGGAAGTTGACCCTGATCAGTCTCGCCGTGATTCCACTGATCGGCTTCGTCATCCGTGCCTTTTCGGCGCGCCTGCGAAATCTCTCGCGTGCGGCGCAGGAAGGCATGGCGCAGATGAATCAGGTGCTGCAGGAATCGATTCGCGGCCAGAAAGTCGTCAAGATCTTCGGCGGAGAAGCGCATGCCACCTCCCGCTTCGCCCGGGTCAACAACGCCCTGCGCGGTTACAACATGCGCCAGGCGGTCGCCGCCGCCGCCGCCACGCCGATTACCCAGATTTTCGCCTCCGTGGGTTTGGCAATTGTCGTTTATGTGACCCTGCAACAGTCCGTCGAAAACGAAACCACGGTGGGCGGCTTCGTTTCCTTCATCACCGCCATGCTCCTGCTGCTAGCCCCGCTCAAACACCTTACCGACATCAATGCGCCGCTACAGCGAGGCCTGGCCGCCGCCGAGAGCGTTTTCCGCATGCTCGACGAAACGCCCGAAGTCGACACCGGCACCATTGATCTCGGGCGCGCTCGCGGCGAGATCGAGTTCGTTGCCGTCAGCCTGCGCTATGCCGGCGCCGAGCGCGATGCGCTCAATGCAATCGACCTGAGCATTCGTCCCGGCGAAACCGTCGCCCTGGTGGGCCCGTCGGGCGGCGGTAAAACATCCTTTGTCAATCTGGTTCCCCGGTTTTACCATCCGGCGAGCGGACGAATTCGCGTTGATGGCCACAACATCGAGACGCTTACGCTCAACTCATTGCGCGCCAACATCGCCCACGTCGGGCAGGACGTCTTCCTCTTCGACGACACGGTCGCCGCCAACATCGCCTACGGCGGCAAGCGTGATGCAAGCCGCGGTGAAATTGAAGCCGCCGCCCGCGCCGCCCACGCGCTGGAGTTCATCGACCACATGCCGCAGGGGTTCGACACGGTAATCGGCGAGAATGGCGCCCGCCTTTCCGGTGGCCAGCGCCAACGCATCGCCATCGCGCGAGCCATCCTCAAGGACGCGCCGATCCTGATTCTCGACGAAGCCACCTCGGCGCTCGACAGCGAGTCCGAGCGCCAGGTCCAGGCCGCGCTGGAAGAACTGATGAAGGGCCGCACCACGCTGGTGATCGCCCACCGTCTGTCCACGGTGGAAGGGGCGGACCGGATCGCCGTGCTGCATGAAGGGCGCATCGCCGAGATCGGCACGCACGCGGAACTGTTGCGGAACAGCCGGCTCTACGCGGTTTTATACGGGGCCTTCGAGGCCGACACTCACTAGATGAATCTGGAGAACACAATGTCCGTTGTCCTGGGATTTTCCTGCACCAGTCACGACTCGTCCGCCACCCTGTTTATCGACGGAAAGCTCGTGGCGGCGATTGCCGAAGAACGGCTGACGCGCATCAAATGCACCGGCAAGGACATTCCGCGCCTGGCCATCGACGAAGTCCTGCGCCATGGCGGCGTGACCCGCGCGGATGTCACTCACATCGGCGCACTCAGCGGCTACTTTCCCGAGGAGTATTTTCACTGGATAAGCCCCAGGCGCGAATTTCACCGCAAGCTGAAGCGGCTCAGCCGCCGCCTGCGCGGGAAGCCCACCGAGATCATCTGGACCGGGCATAACGACCGCGAGGCACGCGCGGCGGGAGTCACCCTGGAAAGCCGCATGCGCAAGGAGCTTTTCCTCGAGCGGGAAGGCTTTCGCCCCGGCACGACGGTCAGCTTCCATTCCCACCATGGAGTGCATGCGCTGCTGGCCGGCTTTTACTCCGGCTTCGACGAGTGCCTGGTCGTCACGGCGGACGGCTTCGGCGATCTCGACGAGGCGCATACGTCCGGCATCTACCGCAATGGCAAGCTCGAGCATATCTGCGGCACCAACGGCATCGGCTATTCCGCCGGGATGTTCTACATGACGATCACCGAACTGCTCGGCTTTCGGCCCCTGCGCCACGAAGGCAAGGTGCTCGGCCTCGCCGCCTTCGGCGATCCGGCCCCGTTGCATGCGGCGTTCAGCAAGGCCCTGCGGCTGAGTGACGACCGGATGAGCTTCCTGTCGGATTTCAACCATCCGGACACCGCCCACGAGGATCGCGTCGCCTTCCTGCGCGAGGCGATCGTGGGACACTCGCGGGAGAATGTCGCCGCCGCGGCACAGCAGGTGCTCGAGGAGTCCTACATCGGCCACGTTCAGGAGCTGATAAAAAGAACCGGCGTTCGCCGCATCGCCATGAACGGCGGCGTCGCGGCCAACGTCAAGCTGAACCAGCGCGTGGCGCAGATTCCCGAAGTGGAGGCAATTTTCGTCTTTCCCGGCATGAGCGACTCGGGAAACTCGGTCGGCGCCGCGCTTTTCGCCCAGGAACAGGATGCACCGGGCTTTCTTGCAGCGCACCAGCATGCGTTGCGCGATGTCTATCTCGGCCCCGAATACGCCGATGCGGACATCGAACGCGAACTGGAAGCCCATCAGCTCCGTTACGAGAAACTCGACCAGGCGGCGCTGGTGGATCGGGCCGCCCGGGCCATGCATGAAGGGCTCGTCGTCGGCTGGTTCCAGGGGCGCATGGAGTTTGGCCCGCGCGCGCTGGGCAACCGCAGCATGGTGGGCCACCCGACCGACGCCGCCATCAACAAGTCCCTCAACGATCGCCTGGAACGCACCGAGTTCATGCCCTTCGCCCCGAGCGTCCTTGCCGAGCGGGCCGACGAGATTTTCATCGGCGTGGACAAGGCGGCCCATCCGGCGGAGTTCATGACCGTCACCTTCGACGTGCGCGAGGAATGGAAATCGCGCATTCCGGCCGTGGTCCATGTTGATGGCACGGCGCGGCCGCAACTGGTGCGCGCCGACCGCAATCCCCTCTACCACGCCCTGATCAAGCGTTACGGCGAACTATCCGGAATTCCCCTGGTGCTCAACACCAGCTTCAACGTCCACGAAGAACCCATCGTCTGTGCCCCGGCCGAAGGCATCCGCGCCCTGCGCGAGGACCGCATCGACGCTCTTGCCGTCGGCCCGTTCTGGGTGGACAACCCGCTGCGCCAAAGTATCAGGTGAGAATTCTGCATACCGAAGCCCCGAACGTTCCAAAAGAGGCTTTCGCGTGAAAATCCTTCACACGGAAGCCTCCTGTGGCTGGGGTGGCCAGGAAATCCGCATCCTCGAAGAGTCGCGCGGCCTGATCGGGCGCGGCCACGAAGTCGCCGTCGCCTGTGCGGCGCATGCGCGCATGATGGCCGAGGCGCCCCGCTTCGACGTACCGGTGGTTTCGCTGCCCATCGAATTCAAGACGCTGGCGGGATTCCGGGCGCTGCGCGGCTACCTGGCGAGCCATGCGCCGGATGTGGTGAACACCCACAGTTCTGCCGATTCGTGGTTGACGGGGCTCGCTTGCGCCACGCTGGCAAACCCACCCGCCATCGTGCGCACCCGCCATATTTCGGCGCCGGTGTCGGGCAATCCCTTCAATCGCTGGCTCTATCGCCAGGCCAGGGGCGTGGTCACCACCGGCGAAAGCCTGCGCCGGCACCTGCTGGAGACCCTCGACCTCGACCCCGCACGCGTGGTATCGGTGCCAACCGGAATCGACACCGACCGCTTTGCGCCTGCCGACAAGGCCGCCGCAAAAGCCGCGCTCGGCCTCAAGCCGGGGCAACACCACCTCGGCATCGTGGCGACGCTGCGCAGCTGGAAGGGCCACCTGTTCCTGCTCGAGGCCTTTGCGCAACTGAACCGACGCGACCTGCATCTGCTGATCGTCGGTGAAGGCCCGATGCGCAGGCCGATAGAAGAGAAGATCGTCGCGCTGGGGCTCGGTGCGGACGTGACGCTAACCGGGCAGCGCGATGACCCTGAATCCTGGCTGCGGGCCATGGACGTGTTCTGCCTGCCGTCCTACGCCAACGAAGGCGTGCCGCAGGCGATCCTGCAGGCCATGCTCTGCGCCCTGCCCATTGTCACGACGCCGGTCGGGGCGATTCTCGAAGCGGTGAGCGACGGCGACACGGCGTTGGTGGTGCCGCCCAGGGATGCCGGCGCGCTGGCGCGCGCCATCAGCCGACTGCTCGACGACAGCGCCCTCGCCACCCGCCTCGGCGTCGCTGCGCGCCGTGTCGCCAGCGCCGACTTTTCCAGGCACGCCATGCTCGACAGGATGGAAGCCGTATTTGTCGACGCCATGCGAGGAGCCAGGTGACATGGGCAAGCACTGGAACCGGCTCAAGCGCAGCCTCTCCCGCCGCTGGAAGGAATGGCGCTTGCCGCACGGCTACGAACGCCTGGGCACCCGCTATGGCGGCTGGTGGCTGGATACCCGGCGCGTCGGCGCGCAACCGCTGCTGATCGATTGCGGCCTCGGCGAGGACATCAGTTTTCCCGCCGCCTTCCTGAGGCGCTTTGCCGGTGCGCGCGTGATCGGCGTGGACCCCAATCCACGCAGCATCGCCTATTGCGAACAGCACCGGCCACCCGGCATGGAAGTTCTTTCCGGCGCGTTCTGGACCCATGGCGACCAAACGATGGTGTTTCATTTGCCCCGGCGACAGGACCAGCTGCGCCATGGGGCCGATGGCGTATCGGGCAGCCTCGACAGCTCGCACGAATATGTCGGGGGCGGCGAGCAGATCGAAGTCCGGACCATCGATCTTGACGGACTGCTGGCACATGCCGGAAGTACCGAATGCGATGTGTTGAAGCTGGATATCGAAGGCGCGGAATATGAACTTCTCGAGGCGCTTGCCCGCAGCGGGAAAATCCGCTCCGCGCGCCAGGTTTTGGTCGAATTTCACCATGGATGGACCCGTCGCACGCTCGATGACACGCAGATGGCGGTAGACCAGCTCGCCGCCGCGGGATTCCAGCTGGCGCACACCGAAGGGCGCAACTTCATTTTCAGGCGCAACGACGCATGATTCGTCCGCGGCGGATTCTGGTCATCAACGTCTCCCGCATCGGCGACACCCTGCTGGCGACTCCCGCCATTCGCGCACTTGCCGCCGCGTGGCCGGAGGCAAGCCTGGATGTGCTGGGCCATCCCAACCGGGTCGAGGTGCTCGAGCACCTCCCCTTCGTCCGCCGGGTCGGTTCCATCAGCAAGAAATCG
>JAIOPW010000005.1 GCA_021413665.1 Rhodocyclales bacterium
GTCCAGTGCCATGCCGACGATGCCGATCATCACCACGGCGAAGATCACGTTGGGCAGGGCCAGGTTGTTCCATTCGTTCCAGACGAAGTAGCCGATGCCGGTGCCGCCCACCAGCATCTCGGCGGCGACGATCACCAGCCAGGCGATGCCCATCGAGATGCGCATGCCGGTGAGGATGGTCGGCGCCGCGGCGGGCAGGATCACCAGAAAGGCCTTGCGCAGCGGATTGACTTCCAGTGTGCGGGCGACGTTGATCCAGTCGCGCCGCACTGTGGCGACACCGAAGGCGGTGTTGATCAGCATCGGCCAGATCGAGCAGATGAAAATGACGAAGATGCCCGACGCCGACGAATCCTTCAGGCTGTATAGCGCCAGCGGCATCCACGCCAGCGGCGAGATCGGCTTCAGCACCTGGATGAAGGGATCGAAGGCCTTGAACAGCAGTGGCGACATGCCGATCGCGAAGCCCACCGGCAGCGCCACAAGCACTGCCAGCAGGAAACCGACAGCGACGCGGGCCAGCGAATGCGCCATCTGGATGCCGATGCCCTTGTCGTTCGGACCCTTGTCGTAGAACGGATCCGACAGGTATTCGACAAAGGCGCGGCCGACCGCGATGGGCGGTGGAAAGCCGCCCGCCTTGTCTGCGCCTTTGCCCATCAAGGCCGCGTACTCGGCGTCGGCGCCGGCCAGGGAGGTCGACTCCTTCGGTTGCGTGGCGAGGTGCCAGGCGCCGATGAAAACCGCAAAGATCAGGAGCGAGATCAGCGCCGCCTTGAGGGTGAGCTTGGATGGCATGGCGCGCTCCTCAGGTCTTCCTGATCGCGAAGCTGTCGACGTAGGCGTCGGCCTTCAGGGGGTCGAACTCCTTTCCCATGACCTTGAACTTCTTCATGGTTTCCTTGGGCGGCATCATGCCGACTTCAGTCATGTACTTCTTGGCGTCGGTCAGCAGGTAGACCTTCTCGGCAATCCCCTTGTAGTTGACATCGCCCTTGACATAGCCCCAGCGTTTCATCTGCGTCAGGATCCAGTAGGCCATCGAGTACCACGGGAAGGGGTCGTAGTCGACACGCTCGGGTACGTTGCGCACGTTGCCCAGGCCGTCGGCAAACTTGCCGGTGAGCACCTGTTCGAGCACCGCCTTGGGCTGGTTCAGGTAGTTGGCCGGCGACAGGACTTCGGCCATGATCGGGCGGCTCTTCGGGTCGCGCGCCATCGCCGCCGACTTCAGGATCGCGCGGTAGAGCGCGGCGAAGGTGTTCGGGTTTTGCTTGATGAACTCCGTCGGTACGGCGAAGGAGCAGCAGGGGTGGCCATCCCAGATTTCGCGCGACAGGACGTGGATGAAACCCACCTCGTCGAACACGGCGCGCTGGTTGACCGGATCCGGGCCGAGGAAACCGTCGATGTTGCCGGCGCGCAGGTTGGCCACCATTTCGGGCGGCGGCACCACGCGCAACTGGATGTCGGTGTCGGGGTTGATGCCGTGCTCGGCCAGGTAGTAGCGCAACAGGTAGTTGTGCATCGAAAATTCGAACGGGATGGCGAACTTGAATCCCTTCCAGTTCTTCGGGTCGCGGTTGGTCTTGTGCTTGGTGGCGAGCACGATGGCCTGGCCGTTGATGTTCTGGATGGTCATCACGCTGGTCGGCGAGGCGTTGGAACCGACGCCCATCGAGATCGCGATCGGCATCGGCGCCAGCATGTGGCTGGCGTCGTATTCCTTGTTCAGCACCTTGTCGCGGATCAGCGCCCAGCCGGCCGTCTTCATCATGCTGACGTTGAGCCCTTCCTTCTTGTAGAAGCCCAGCGGGTCGGCCATGATCAGTGGGCTCGCGCAGGTGATCGGGATGAAGCCGAGCTTGAGGTCCTTCTTTTCCAGCGAGCCCTTTTCCTGCGCCATGGCTTCCAGCGCGCCGAAGGGGATCAGCGAGGAAATCGCCGCCCAGGCGGTCGAGGCGCCGACCGTCGACAGGAACTTGCGGCGTTCGACATCCTGGGGGAACAAGGCGCGCATCACTGTGGTTTCGATTACGCGGCGGTTCAACGCCTCGGTCTCGGCCAGCTCATGTTCGCTCTGGCTGCCGTGCTGCCCGCAACTGCAGCCGGAATGCAGGGCGACGTTTGGATCGAAAGGGTTGTGCAGTGACATGATGAACTCCTTGAGAGAGGGATTTGCCTGTTGCTCTGCATCAACCGTGCCACCCCTCTCCTTAGGCATAAATGCGTGGTACGGACGTCTAGCGCGCATCCAAGCGGTGCATCGGCGGCAGGTACATGCACCAATTCAAAGCCTGTACCGCACCAAATCGAGCGTCGCTGCGCCACCCCTATAATCGACAGCGCTTTGTGTTCCCGCGCCGCTACCCGTTGCTGGTGCTCCGGAACAGAATCCGCAACCTCACATCAGTCACCGGAGCCCCGCCCATGAACCGCTTTCTTGTCCTGATCCACCTGTTGGCGGTGATTGTCTGGATCGGCGGCATGTTCTTCGCCCACGTCTGCCTGCGGCCGGTCGCCGCCGCGCAGTTGCAGCCTCCACAGCGCCTGCCGCTGCTGGCCGCCATCCTCGGGCGCTTTTTTGTCGCGGTCGGCTGGGCATTGGTGCTGCTGTGGGGCAGCGGCCTGGCCCGCGTTGCCCAGGCCGGCGCCGCGGTTCCCTGGAACTGGCATGTGATGCTCGGCATCGCGACGGTGATGACCGTCATCCTCGGCGCGATTGTTTTCCGCTTTCACCGACCGATGGTTGCTGCCGTGGCGGCCCAGGACTGGCCGAAGGCCGGCGCAGCGATGAACGCGATCCGCAAGCTGGTGCTGGTAAATCTGGCTCTGGGCTTCGTCACCGTTGCAGTGGCAATACTCGGCGCCTGATACGCCACACCGGGCACATTGTCCCGGCAATAACATTCCTTGACGCATATATATGCCGTGGCGTATATTTTGTGCATGGATACCCAGCTCATGTTCGATGCGGTGGCCGACGCCACCCGCCGCCGCATCCTCGCCCTGCTGGTGAAGCAGGGCGAACTCTGCGTCTGCGAACTTACTGCCGCCCTGGACGACATCCAGCCCAAGGTTTCGCGCCATCTCGGCGTGCTCAAGGAGGCCGGCGTGGTGCTGGCGCGGCGCGAAGGCACGTGGATGTTTTATCGCCTGGAGCCGTCGCTTCCGGCATGGGCGGCGACCCTGCTGGCGACCTTGCCCGAGGGCGCCGTACCTGAGTTCAAGGGCGACCTGAAGCGGCTCAAGGCCATGACCGGCCGTCCGGAGCGTTGTGCGGCCTGATGCCGCGAGGAATGACCACATGAGCACACTGACCGATACGGACCACGGCGTACGCCGCCCGCCCTGGGGCTGGCTGGCCGTGGGCTTCGGTGCCTGGATCGCCGCCTACGCCAGCCTGATTCCTCTCGCCGATGCCGTGATTGCAGTGCTCGGCCTCACCCGCGCGACCCACCTGGGCGAGGCCATCCACTTCTTCTTCTATGACACGCCCAAGGTCCTGCTGCTGCTCACCGGCATCGTCTTCCTGATGGGCGTGGTGCACACCTTCGTTGCGCCGGAGCGCACCCGCGCGCTGCTCTCCGGACGGCGCCTGGGTCTCGGCAACGTCATGGCCGCCAGCCTCGGCATCGTCACGCCCTTCTGCTCCTGTTCGGCCGTGCCGCTGTTCATCGGCTTCCTCTCGGCCGGCGTGCCGCTCGGCGTTACCTTCTCCTTCCTGATCTCGGCGCCGATGGTGAACGAGATCGCGCTGGCCCTGCTGTTCGGGCTTTTCGGCTGGAAGGTCGCCGCGCTCTATCTCGCACTGGGGCTTTCCGTCGCCATTGTCGCCGGCCTGGTGATCGGGCGTCTGGGCATGGAACGCCATCTCGAAGACTGGGTCCGCGAAATGCAGGCCACACAATCTGCCGCCTACGAATCCGCCACCCCGACCTGGGCCGAGCGCATCGACGCCGGCGTCGCCCATGTGAAGGAAATCGTCGGCAAGGTCTGGCCCTGGGTGCTGGCCGGTATCGCCATCGGCGCCGGCATCCACGGCTACGTGCCTGAGGATTTCATGGTCTCGATCATGGGCAGGGATGCACCCTGGTGGTCGGTGCCGGCCGCCGTGCTGATCGGCGTGCCGATGTACACCAACGCCGCCGGCATCATCCCCATCGTCGAGGCGCTGATCGGCAAGGGCGCCGCGCTGGGCACCGTGCTGGCCTTCATGATGAGCGTGATCGCGCTCTCGCTGCCGGAGATGGTGATCCTGCGCAAGGTACTCAAACTACCGCTGATCCTCACTTTTGCCGGCGTCGTCGCCACCGGCATCCTGGTCGTCGGCTTTGTCTTCAACGCTGTCCTGTAAGGAGTTTCCTCATGGCTGAATCCGCCCTGCATCCCTCCATCGTCGCGCTGGTCTCGCTCGCCGCCAACATCGCCGCCAGCCATCCGAAGAAGGGCCTGTGCCAGATCGAGCGCCTGCGCGGCTTCGGCATCAGCGAAGAACAGATAGCCATGGCGGTCGACATCGCGCGCCACATCCGCGACGAAGCGGGGCAGATGCTCGACGCCGCCTTCGACGAGGAAGCGAAGCTCACTGTGGCACCCCAGACCGCCGTGTCGCCGGCGCCGACTCTTGACAAACCTTCGGCCAAGGCCGCCTGCTGTACGCCGACGGCCAAGGGCAATGCCTGCTGCTGAAACACTTTCAAGGAAAGCCGACATGAAAAACATCAAGGTGCTTGGCCCGGGCTGCGCCAACTGCAAGAACACCCATGCCCTGATCGAAACCGTCGCCAAAGCGAAGCAGATCGAAATCCAGCTCGAAAAAATCGAGGACCTCCAGGCCATCATGAGCTACGGCGTGATGAGCACGCCCGGCGTGGTGATCGACGGCAAGGTGGTGCATGCCGGCGGCGTTCCGCCGCGAGCCAAGGTCGAAGGCTGGTTCTGATGCGCGCGCTGGCCTGCGTTCTCGCCCTGCTGTGTTCCGGCGCATGGGCGTGGGACGCCGTGCCGCGCGAGATAGACGCAGGCGTCTATGCCTTCGTCGGCGAAACCGGTCCGCGCACCGTCGCCAATGAAGGCATGAACGCCACCACCGGCTTCATCGTCACCGATGCCGGCGTGGTGGTGATCGACAGCGGCAGCTCGGCGCAGGTGGCGCGCAAGATCGCGGCCGCGATCCGTGCCGTCACCGACCGTCCGATCAAATACGTGATCAACACCGGCGGCCAGGACCATCGCTGGCTCGGCAACAGCCATTTCGCCGATCTGAACATTCCCGTGCTGGCCAGCGAAAGGACGGCGGCCGACATCGCCGAGCGCGGTGGCGCACAGGCGGCGGGCCTCGACCAACTGCTGGGCGCGGCGTTCAGCGGGACGCGGATACAGCCGCCAACCCGCCGCATCGCCTCGCGCGAAACGCTGGCACTCGGCGGCGAGCGCATCGAGCTGATCTTCGCCGGCGGCGGCCATACGCCCGGCGATCTGATCGTCTGGCTACCGCGGCAGCGCATCGCCTTCGCCGGCGACATCGTGTATCTCGACCGCCTGCTCGGCGTGCTGCCGGTGTCGAACGTGAAGCACTGGCTCGCCTCGTTCGATGCCCTCGCAGCGCTGCAGCCGCGCATCGTGGTTCCCGGCCACGGCGCCCCCGCCACGCTGGCCAAGGCCACCAAGGAAACCCGCGACTACCTGGCGCGCCTGCGCCAGCACATGAAACAGGCGGTCGATGCCGGCGACGACATCCAGTCCGCAATC